>JANOKE010000992.1:0-36702 GCA_031419135.1 Gemmatimonadaceae bacterium | reverse complement strand
CGCCGCGCGTGCCGCCTCCACGAGCTTCGGCAGTAGAAAGAAATTGTTCTGGAAGAACGAATCGTTCGGCACGTCCCAGTCGTCCGGCGGAATGCGCAGCGCGACCTTCCTGCCATCCAGCGTTTTCACACTCACGCGTGAACCCAATGTCGCCTGCGCGATATTGATCGGCACGGTGGCGATGAGATCCAATCCATCACGACGATAGAAGCGATCGGTTAACACTTCGAAGGTGATCACCAGATCGCCCGCCTGTCCGCCGGATGCGCCTTTCCCGCCTTGACCCTTCATGCGCACCTTCGCACCGCTCTCCGCGCCCGCCGGTACGGCGATCAGCACCTTGCGACGCGTCCGCTGTTCACCGGCGCCCTGGCATGTCGGACAGCGCTCACTGGGAATCTGACCGCGCCCCATACACACCGGACACGGGCGATTCACCGCGAAACTGCCTTGCCCGAACGAAATCACACCCCGTCCACTGCATTCGGCGCACGACTTGAGTTGTGCTCCCGGCGCCGCGCCTGAACCGCGACAGGTCGCGCACTCTTCGTTCACTTCGAGGTCGACCGGCACTTTCCCGCCTACGGCCGCAATACGAAAGGGGACCTCTACCGTTTTCTCCACGGTCTGCCCGCGCTCGGGTGTCCGTGTGCGCGCGCGCGCGCCGGCCGCGCCAGCGCCGAACATCGATGAGAAGAGATCCCCAAGTCCGCCGATGCCACCCACATCGAACTCGCTGAACGTCCCCGAGCCAGCTTGACCGGGACCCGTGGTGCCAAATCCTCCGGGACGCGATGACGCCTGACGGGCACCGAGACCTCCGAACGCGCCAAGACGGCGCATGTCGTCGTACTGTTTCCGTTGCCCTGCATCACCCAGCACGTTGTACGCTTCCGAAATCTCCTTGAAGCGCTCGGTGGATTTCGGATCGTTCTGATTCGCGTCTGGATGGTACTTCTTGGCCAGCCGACGATACTGTTTCTTGATCTCGTCGGCCGTCGCCGACGAGGCGACACCGAGGACCGCGTAGAAGTCCTTGCTGTTGGCCATCAGGAAACGAGTGGTGCCGTACCTGTCCACTGCTTCACGACCACGCGGGCCGGACGAAGCACGTGGCCATTGATGATGTAACCCACCTGAAAGGTTACGGCGACGACCCCGTCTTCCGCCGCACTGAACGCGGGTGCCGTGCTTACCGCCTCGTGCTGCGTAGGATCGAATGGATGCCCGGTGGGGTCGATGGTTTCGAATCCGTGTCCGGAAAGTGACTTGAACAACTTCTTCTCGACCATCAAGACACCGTCCACCACGGTTGTTGTGTCGACGGTGTCGGGATCGACATGCGCGAAGCGCGTGATATCATCGAGGGCATCGAGAATTCCGCGCACCAACTCCCCCTGGGCGCGCCAACCGGCTTCCTGCCGTTCTTTCACGGCGCGACGGCGGAAGTTGTCGTACTCGGCGGCGAGACGCAGGTATCGATCGTTGAGCACCTGCACTTCGCGCTGTTCGGCGGTGCCCGTCGCATCACTGTCGACCGCCGTGTCTTGGGCCGATGAAGCATCGGACTGATCGTCCGTCATGGAATCCGTGGGATCGGTCATGGTGTGTGTGTGTGCTTGGCCAACGCGCCGGTTTGGGCACCGTTCGAGGAGCGGTTCGGCACCGTACGCGTTGGGAATCTGAAAGTTTACGAAGTCCAGTAAGATACTGGGTGGAGCTGTCAGGCCCGCACGGTCCATCCTTCCGATGCAGCGTCGAGCAGGAACACCCGACGAAGGCGATCGAGCGCCAATTGCGCGGCACGCTGCCGAATCTCGCCGCGGTCACCGGGAATGACGGCGCGAATCGCGTGCACGTCGCCGGCGAAGTCGACCGCGACCCACACGGTCCCAACGGGCTTCTCGGGAGTGCCGCCCGTGGGCCCGGCAATGCCGGTGACCCCGATACCGACCGTGGTGCCGAACTTGAGGCGAACCCCGGTGGCCATGGCGCGCGCCACGGGCTCGCTGACCGCGCCTGTGGCTTCAATCGCGTTGGCCGGTACTCCGAGCTCGCGGGTTTTCACGTCATTGGCGTAAGCGATCACACCACCCTGGACCACAGCGCTCGATCCGGAGATCGCGGTAAGGCGCGCCCCCAACAAACCCCCGGTGCAGCTCTCGGCCACCGCGATCGTGGTGTGTCGTTCAATGCATTCCGCAATCATGAGAGCGGCGAGATCGGCATCGCCTTCACCGTACACGAAGCGGCCAACGCGGTCGCGCAGTTTCGTCGCGGCATCAGCAAGCCGACGATCCGTTTCGTCCGCCGGATACGCGTTGGAGGTGAGCCGCAAATCGACGCCATCGACACCGGGAAGAAAGGCCAGCGAAAACCCATCGACGCCGTGACCGAGGTGGCCCAGCTTGTCCGCAATGGCCGATTCGGAAATGCTGGCGGTTCGCAGGGTTCGCGAGCGGACCACGGCGCCGCCGGAGGTCACCCGATCGCGAATGCGCGGCAGCAGCGTGTCGGCTAGCATGCCGCGCATCTCACGCGGAACGCCGGGCAGCATGGCCACCCAGCGGTGTTTGGAGTCTTCGAGCCAAATGCCGGGGGCGGAGCCGTGCTGGTTGACCAAAATAGTCGCGCGTTCGGGAACCATGGCCTGCTGCCGATTGCTTTCCGGCATGGACACGCCAAAGCGCTTGAGCCAGCGCTGCTGGAGATTCTCGAGAATGTCGCGGTCGAGCACCATGGCGCGGCCGAAAATTTCGGCGATGGCTGGTTTGGTGCGGTCGTCGGCAGTGGGACCCAGACCACCGGTCGTGATCACGGCACCAGTACGCTCCATCGCCTCGCGGATGGCCGCTGTGATGCCGTCAGGCTCGTCACCAACCGTCGATCGACGGGTGATGCGGATCCCCAGCGAGGCCAATTCGCGGGCCAGGTGAGCCGCGTTGGTGTCGATGGTGAAGCCGAGCAGGAGTTCATCGCCGATCGTGACGATTTCGAGGTTCATGCTGAGAAGATAACCGCGACTACCCCACCGTCAGCGGACCCCTCAACACCCGCGAGCCGTATCGACGCAAGTACAGGTAGAGACTCCACAGGGTCAGCCCGACCGCGCCGGTCATCGCCAGGACGCCAACGGCGCCGTTGAAATAGGCAAAGCCCCGCCAGAGCATCTCGTTTTGCCACCCTTGCCGCGCGGCCAAGGTGGCCGCAAAAAACCAGAAGTAGGCCGCTCCCATCCAAATGCCCTGGAACGCGGTCTTCCACTTCGCCGGTCCTATGGCGGCAATAACGAGGCCCCGACGCGCGGCCACCTGCCGAAACACGGTCATGAACACCTCGCGCCCCAGCACCACAATCACAATCCAGAGCGGCAGTGAAATGCGCCCGAATGGTGTAACAAACAGGAACGGCGAGGCTTCAGGCAGTCCCCCATCAGTGACTACGAACGCGTAGTGGCGCTGCAGGAAATACATTGGAACAAGGGTCGCCAACAGCAACAGTTTGTCCGCCAGCGGATCCAGCAACCGGCCCATGTCCGTGACCAGGTTGCGCTGCCGCGCGAAGTGACCGTCCCAGTAGTCACTGACCGCCGCCACCAGAAACAGCGTGAAGGCGATCAACCGTGCCGACCACGACGTCGTGAACGGCAGCCACGCAATCAACGGCGTCAGGGCAATGCGTCCGACGGGGATCGCGTTGGGGAGATTCACGGGAGTACGACTCCGGTGGAGGACGGCGAACTCAGATCAGGCGAGCGTTTTGAGGACCAGTTTGGAAACCGCCTTCAACGTATCGAAGACTCCATCACCGGTAACGCCAACCGCCTCGAAGTATGGCGCTCGCTCCACCCACTCGCCGGTGGGCAATTGCGTCACGAGAAGTTCGCCGGTGCGGAACGGATCCGCCAGTGGACGCATCCGCGCAGGCTCGGTGACTTCCCACCCTGGATTGAGCATTTCCTGCAACTCCGCCAGCGGCGATGCGTTGGGCAGGTCGCGCTTGTTGTACTGCACGATAAACGGCATGCGTGTGAGATCGTAGCCGTAGGCCGCCATGTTGTCGTACAAATTCTGCATGGACTCGACGTTGGCTTCGGCGCGATCGGACTGCGAATCCGCCACGAAGACCACGCCATCTACGCCCTTGAGAATGAGCTTGCGGCTGGCGTTGTAGTACACCTGTCCGGGGACGGTATACAGATGGAAACGCGTGCGAAAGCCGCGAATCGTCCCCAGATCGACGGGCAGAAAGTCGAAGAAGAGCGTGCGCTCGGTTTCAGTGGCCAGCGAAATCAGTTTGCCCCGTGTGCTCGGTGCGACCTTGCCGTAGACGTATTCGAGATTCGTCGTCTTGCCGCCAAGTCCCGGACCGTAGTACACGATCTTGCAGTTGATTTCGCGGGATGCATAGTTGATCATCGACATCGTATACGTCCGTTACTGAAAGAGCCGGTCGATCTCGTCTTCCGCGCCCGCGAGGAAACCCGGCGGCGTCGCCTGTTCCTTGCCAGCGCGTGAAAAGACGCCTTCGAAAATGCGTGTGAGTTCGTCGACCGCCGACTTCATGCGCAGCCGCACGAGGCCGAGTGTGGTACGGTTGTCGAACAACACGACGAGGATGACGCGGCGCGCAATGTCTGCCAGATACATCGATTCGCGCTCGCCCTGATGAAACAGCACATTGAAATCACTCTCGCCGATAAGTCGCGCGAGCTGGTCGTTGGCGCTGAAGTCGGCGGCCGTGAGTGTGGCAAATGCGGTCGCGTCAAAGTTGGGCGGCTCGCCCACCGTGGCTACCAGGTGGCCACTGCGATCGACGAGCAAGGCGCAGCGCGCCTTCGCATCATAGAGGAAACGCTGCAGCGTAATCGTGATGGCCCCGAAGTCGTCCTCGGTAAACGACCAGGTGGCGGCGCCGACAGACATGAACGTGGGGGCGAAGGACTGAGACACCCGGAGCCGGCACGCGGTGTCACGCGACTGGCCCCCGGTTGGGTTCTACGAACGTAACAGCCGTTCAGTGCGCTGCAGAACCCCTCGGGCCCTGCGACGTAACAACGGCAGCGGCTCCCAGCGCAAATAGTCGCGTAGGAGTCGCGCACTATCAACGCTCGGGTGCGCTCGAAGGTAACCGAGCGCGGCGAGTCGGCGACGGGGGCTGGCGTGAAACAGCGTCTGCCGGTTGGCGGCCTGCTGCTGGGTCCAGGTGGCGAACCCCGCCACCATGCCAACCGCCAGGCCGAGCGCGATCAGGCCCAGACTGCTCCAATCGCCTCCCCGTCCGCCCGCGCGGCGTAACCCTCGCCAGCCGCCACCGGTCACGGCATCTCCCGGCGGGCGGAGAGCGCTTGGGCAATCGTGACGCCGTCGGCGTATTCGAGGTCTCCACCAACTGGCAGTCCACGGGCGATGCGGGTGACGCGAACCTCAGAGGCGGCGAGCTGACGCTGGAGATAGAGCGCCGTGGCCCCACCCTCCAACGATGGATTGGTGGCCAGTATGACTTCGCGAATGCCCTCCGGTTTGACACGCGTGAGCAGAGCGTCGATGGCCAGATCGCCCGGGCCAATGCCGTCCAAAGGCGACAGCCGCCCTCCCAGCACGTGATACACCCCGCGAAACTCGCTGGCGCGCTCAATCGAGGAGATATCGGAGGCCTCCTCGACCACGCAAATGATCTGCCCATCGCGCCGGGGATCGGCACAGATGGCACACAGTGGTGATTCCGTCAGGTTGCGGCAGCGGTCGCAGGTGCGCACGCGCTCGATAAGCGACACCAACGACTCGGCCAGTTTTCGACTCTGCTCGGGTGGTTGTCGGAGCAGGTGAAACACCAGGCGCTGGGCCGTCTTGCGCCCGATGCCGGGCAGCCGCGCGAGTTCGCCGGAGAGATCGTCAATCACGGACACGAAGGGTGTTCCGTGTTGCGGTCAGAACGGCAACTTGAACGGCAGGTCGATGCCGCCGGTGACTTTGCCCATTTCCTCTTGCATGGCGTCGGCCGCCTTCTTCTGGGCTTCCGCCGACGCGACAACGACAAGATCTTCGAGCATTTCGATGTCGTCGGGGTTCACCACGGTGCGTTCAATTTTCACGCGCTTGAGCTGCAGCTTGCCGTCGCATTCAACGGTCACCATCCCGCCGCCTGCGGAGCCAGTGAAGGTGCGTTTGCCGAGCGCCTCCTGCGCTTCCTGCAACCGACCCTGCATCTGTTTGAACGTGTCCAGCATTTTGAGAAGGTCCATCGTTACTGAGTAGGAAGTAGGAAGTCGGAAGTCGGAAGTATTGGGAACTGAGTACTCAGTACTTTAACTGAGTACTCAGTACTCTAACTGAGTACTCAGTACTCTTACGGAGTACGGAGTACTTCATACTGAGTACGGAATACTTCATACTGAGTACGGAATACTTCAATAACTGAGTACGGAATACTTCATACTCCGTACGGAGTACTTTAGCTGAGTACCGAGTGGTGGATCTGAGTAGGGAGTACAGACTAGTCGCGGAGTTCGAGATCGAGCACCCGAACGGCGGCGTCGAGCAGTGGGTTTTTGGCGGTCAGGGCGTCCGTGCGTTCCTTGATGACATCGTTTGCGGTGATACGGCGTGACGGTTTTGCGTCGGACGGTGTGACGATAGCTGTCGGGTGCTGGGCACGCAGCGTAAATCCGGTGATCCCGTCGAAACAGCCCTGCACGGCCGCGAGCACGTCACCGCGAGCGCTTTCTGCGGCCCGGGCCCAGGTATCGTCGGTTGGGGCGTAGCCGAGTATGAGTTCGCCGTTTTCCGTGACGGTGAGCGGTCGCAACCACTGTACCGCGTGCGCCACGGCGCTGCGTCCGTTGCGCTTGATCATCTCGGCCACGTCGCTCCATCGTTCCAACACCGTATCAAGTGTGGGCGGTGGTGCGACCCGTTTTTCGCGCTCGATACGCGGCGGTGCGTGGGGTGGCGGTGCCATTTGTGCCGCAGCGGCCGCTTGCGCAACTTGCTGCGTGGCCGGACGTGGCACGGGTGCGGGGTGGTGCGGCGTCGCGGGCAGGGCGCTTGCCACCACGGCCGGTGGCGTCGGCGGCAACGCATGCGCGGACGCTACGCGCGAATCGAGCGCTACGCGACGCGCCGGAGGCTCGTCGCGGCCGCCGTCGCCGAACCCTTTGAGCACTTCCTCAAGTTCGACCGTGCGATCGAGCAGCGCGAAGCGCA
Source organism: Gemmatimonadaceae bacterium (assembly GCA_031419135.1). Taxonomy (GTDB): domain Bacteria; phylum Gemmatimonadota; class Gemmatimonadetes; order Gemmatimonadales; family Gemmatimonadaceae; genus Gemmatimonas. The sequence goes on along the minus strand of JANOKE010000992.1, from coordinate 29,497 downwards.
CGAGCAACGTTTCCAACAGCAATTGCGGCTGGCCGCTTTTTCGAAAGATGGGCTCCATCTCGAGCAAGGCGTGCAACATGCGCAACAAATCCCCCGCCGTCACGCGCCCCGCTCGTTCGGTGAGTTGCACCCGCAGTCGATCGGGGAGATCTGCCGGCGTGCCGCCAAGTGCGATGGCCAACTGGGCGCGAAGCAGTTCTCCCAGTCCGGACAATACGAGCGTGAAATCGACGCCTCCATCGGCCAACCGTTGCACCGCCGGAAAAAGTTCGGCGGCGCGTCGTTCGGCGATCAGGTCCAGCAGCGCCAGATACTCGTCGTCGGGAATGAGTCCGAGCGCGATCCGCACGCGTTCGGCCGAGACGGCATCGGTCTCGCCCAGCGACAATACCTGATCTGTCAGCGACAGGGCATCGCGCAGACCGCCATCGGCGGCGCGCGCGATCATGGCAAGGGCTTCATCCTCGAAGGCGATCCCTTCGTCGCGCAGCACAATGGCCAGACGCTCGCGGATCTCGGCCGGACCGATGCGTTTGAGATTGAAGCGCTGCAAACGCGAGAGAACCGGTGCGGCCAACTGTTCGATTTTTTGTGGATCGGTGGTGGCGAAGACGAACACGACGCGTGGCGGTGGCTCCTCGAGGATTTTCAGCAACGCGTTCCACGCCTCGCGCGTGAGCATATGCGCTTCATCGATGATGTACACCTTGTAGCGATCGTCGCCCGAGGGCGCGTACATGGCGCGCTCGCGCAATTCGCGGGCATCGTCGACACCGCGGTTGGAGGCGGCGTCAATTTCCACCACGTCGAGCGAGGTGCTGCCGCTCCAGATGCGTTGGCAACTGGTGCAGTGCCCACACGGTTCGCCCTGGAGCGCGGGCTCGCCGCGTCGCTCGCAGTTGAGCGCCATGGCCAGCACGCGAGCCAATGTGGTTTTTCCGGTGCCTCGGGGTCCGCACAGGAGATAGCCATGCGCCACACGGCCGAGCGCAATTGCGCCCTTGAGGGTATTCGCGACATGCGTTTGGACCGCGACGGAGGCGAAGTTCCGCGGGCGGTATTTGCGGGCGAGGGCGAGAGACATGGGAAGCGAAATCTAGCGTCATTGACTGACCGCGCCGGGCACAAAAAAGCGCGCGGGAGGTTCGACTCCGTGTCGGAGCGAATCCTCCCGCGCGCAGTGCTCCGGGCCTGACGAAGCGACGTCAGACTCCACGTGCCGCTGCTACCTTCGGGGTCCTGACGGGATTGGCGGGCTGTCGCCCTCCGGGACCCGGAGCGAGAGGGAGTCTAATGGGCGTGAGACGCAAGGGGAACTGCGCGGGAGACGGGCGACGGGAGAGACGGATGGCGGCGCGTTTGTCATGTGCACTTGATGCTCACGCAGGAACAGCAAGCGCTCGGCCGCGCACGGATTCTGGCAGGCCCGTCTGTGGCGCGGTCGATCCTTGACAACGCGCAGATTCGGATACTTTGTTCGGTAATCAAACAAAGTCCGTGCCTCGCCGCACCATCAGGTGCCTGCTCGGCTCGGATCCCCCGCTTTGGGGATTTCCCCAGGCACCGTCGCACGGCCCATCGTCTCTGGAGGTAATCGCATGCGCTCCATAATGCACTTCCCGTTCCTCGCCCTGGCCGTTTGTTCGGGGCTGATCCTCTCAGGATGTGACTCGTCCTCCACGACTCCGGCCGCGAAGACGCTGTCGTCGATTGTCGTCTCACCGGCGTCGGCGAGCCTGACCATCGGCGGCACACAAGCACTGACCGTCACCGGGACGTACAGCGACGCCTCGACGGCGGCCCTGACGTCGGGCGTGACGTTCACATCATCGGCCAACACCATCGCCACGGCGAGCGCATCGGGTGTGGTTACCGCAGTCGCGGCGGGCAGCGCGATCATTACTGCTACCGCGTCGGGGAAGTCGGCGACGGCAGCCATCACCGTGACGGCGCCGGCGCCCACGCTGACATCCATCGCAATCACGCCGGGCACTATCAGCCTGGCCCCGACGGCCACACAGCAGCTCACCGTCACAGGCACTTACAGCGACGCGACAACAGCCGCCCTCAGTTCCGGCGTGACATTCGGTTCGTCCACCTCGTCGGTGGCGACAATCAGCGGCACGGGACTGGTCACTGCAGTTGCGGCCGGAACGACAACGATTACGGCCACCCACACGGCATCGACGCGCACGGCCAACGTCACGGTGACGGTGGTCAGCGGCGCCGCACTTGTCTTCTACGATGACTTCACCTCGGGTGTGAGCTTCGCCGACTTCGGTGGCGCGGCCAACGCGGTTACGATTGACGCGACCACCACGAACAATGGTCGCAAGACGCTGAAGGCCATCATCACCGCGTCGGGTGCCTACTCCGGCGGCGCCCTCGTGGCCGCAGTGCCACGCAATCTCTCGTCGTTCAACGCGCTGACGTTCTGGGCCAAGGCCAGCGTGGCCAAGAGCAGCCTCAAGGTCGGCATCGGCAATAACGCCGCGAACACTTTTTTCAATGCCGAGTCCGTCGGCATCCCGCTCACCACCACGTTCACCAAGTTCATCATTCCGCTGCCGAACCCGGCCAAGTTCGTGAATGCCGATGGATTGTTCCACTTTGCCGACGGGCCGAACAACTACACCGTCTGGTTCAGCGACATTCAGTACGAGAACCTGCCGGCCTCACAGGTGGCGGCACCGACCGCTACGACCGCGGCCTGGCCGTCATTGACCGTCGCCATTGGCTCCCCGCAGCAGATCTCGCCCGCGCCGAACACGGTTCGCTTCACCACGCCGACGCTTCCCAACGGCGGCATTCTCTCCGACGTGGCCTGGCGCTGGTACACGCTGACGTCGAGCAATCCCGCCGTCGCCACCATCAGTGCTGATGGCCTGGTGACCGGCGTCTCTGCTGGCAGTGCCACCATTTCGGCGACGATGAACGGGCTTGCAGTTGCCGGCAATGCACCCGTCACCGTCACGGTGCCGCTGGCGGTGCCGACGACGATCGCGCCTGCACCGACGCGGGCGGTTGCCGACGTGATCTCGCTGTACACGACGGTTTACACCAATCGCGGCGTGGACACGTGGCGAACCGGATGGAGCGCCGGCAACAGCGAACTCGTTGACCCATTCGTCGCTGCGGGCCGCAACATCAAGAAGTACTCACTCTTCAACTTCGTCGGCATCGAGTACGGCATCACCACACCGGGCAATATCGTGGACGCGTCGACGATGACGCACTTCCACGTTGATCTCTGGTCGCCGAATCCGTCGGCCAATCTGGAGATTCAGTTGGTCAATGACGCGGCTGGCACGGCCGCGATCGGCAAGTACCAGGCGGGGCTGATCGGCACGGGGTCGTGGGTGTCACTGGACATTCCGCTGGCCTCCTTCACCGGTCTGACCACGCGGATCAAATTGCAGCAACTGCTCTTCGTGGCGGCAGGTCCTTCGGTGCTGTACGTCGACAACGTGTACTTCCACAAGTAAGCACCAACGGCAGGCCGCCTTCGGGCGGCCTGCCGTTTGACCGCCCTTGAAACGAGCTTGACAGGAAAACGAATGGATCTCACTTTGTTCACTTGGCGAACAAAGTGTGTTCCTTTGCCATGCCTGCCCCCGACCGCCCCGAATACCCACCCACCTCCATGTGGAGGAGACTCCGATGAGTCCGACGCGAACCCTGGCCAGCCGGTTCTCGGGCTTGCGCTGGTTTCTCATGGCAACGGCATTGCTGTGTGCCGCTGCCCCGTGCATGTCAGCGCAGTCTCCCAGCATTCGCGTCGTGGCCGACGGCGCGGGCTCACGCATTCAGGTCGATGGCCAGGACATCATGCTCAAGGGCGTCAACTGGGACTACTTCCCGGTCGGCCAGAACTACGCGTACAGTCTCTGGGTGCAAAAGGACGAGGTGATCCAGGCCGCACTCGACCGGGAAATGTCGCTGCTCAAGTCCATGGGCATCAACGTGATTCGGCAGTATGCCGGTGTGCCACCCCGGTGGGTGAAGTACATCTACGAACACTACGGCATCTTCACCGTCGTCAATCACCCGTTGGGCCGATATGGCCTCACGGTGAACGGCGTCTACACCGCGTCCACCGACTACTCCGATCCGAAAGTTCGCGCGGCGCTCACGAACGAAGTCACCACACTGGTGGACGAGTTTCGCGGTACGCCGGGCGTGCTCATGTGGCTGCTGGGCAACGAAAACAACTACGGTCTTACCTGGAAGTCGGCTGCCACCGAGAACCTGCCGCAGGGCGAACGCGATGCCGCGAAGGCGCGCTTCCTCTATTCACTGTTCGGTGAAGTCACCCGCGCGATCAAGGCGCGTGATCCCGGGCATCCCGTGGCCATGGCCAACGGCGACATCCAGTACATCGACATCATTGCCCGGGAAACACAAGGGCTCGACGTGTTCGGTACCAACGTCTATCGAGGCAAATCGTTCGGCGACGTGTTCCAGGTGGTCAAGGACAAGCTTGGCTTGCCGGTGATGTTCACGGAGTTTGGCGCTGACGCATGGAACCAGCGCGAAATGCGCGAAGACCAGCTCACGCAGTCACGGTACTTGTTGGCACAGTGGCAGGAGATCTACGAGCAATCGAGCGGCAAGGGTCGCGTGGGCAATGCCATTGGTGGTTTCACCTTTCAGTTCAGTGATGGATGGTGGAAGTTCGGACAAGAGTCCAACCTGAATGAGCACGACACCAATGCCTCCTGGTCGAACGGCGCGTACGCCGAGGACTACGAGAAAGGCGCCAACAACATGAACGAGGAGTGGTGGGGAATCGCCGCCAAGGGTCCCGCCGATGCACGCGGTCTCTACCATCTCTATCCGCGCGCCGCGTTTTATGGTTTGCAGCGCGCCTATGCGTTGTCGCCGTACGCAGCAGGGACCGATCTCGCGTCAATCCGTGCGCACTTTGCCGCCATCGACCCCATGGATCTGGTATTGAAGGCACGCGGGGATCGCGCCGCCCTCGCAGGCGAAACCAGCAAACTCCGTGTCAGTGGACTGCGACTCGATCTCGCCACCTACAGCACGGGCGGGACGTCCATCCGGACGCCAAACGCCAGTGCTGCAAGCCAGGAGTTCCGCCCCTCATTCAAGGGTTTCGATCGCATGGAGTCGTACTACGCCGAGTTCGAGGCGCGCCCGGTGGAGACCTTTCGTGCGGCGCTCTCACTCAATGTGCTTGGCAATGTGCCCACGAATCCCATCGACGAGATCTTCTACGAGAATCGCGGGCGTGGGCGCACGGTGCTCACCGATGCCCAGCCGCTGCGACTGAACGGGATCGAACGACTCAAGGTGTACCGCGCCAGCATGTCGTGGGATGAGCGCAACTTCAAGCTCGATGCATTCTATCGCACCGGTCACTATCACTGGGGCTACGAAGGCGACTTCTTCGGGTTGTATCGCGAGGCCAACTACGGCAAAAACATCGACATTTACAATGGCGAAGCATCCATGGGTGTCGAGTTCACCGGCAAGCGGAAACTGGACGGACTCAAGGTGGCCTTTGGGCCCGAGCTGTGGTGGGGCGCCAATCCCACGGCCATGGCGAAGTATCGCAAGCGCCTGGGCGCGTACGACGTCACCGGCATCTATCAGGAAGACGTGGCGAAGCTGTCCGCATCAGCTGCGACAAGTTCGTTCGCGGTGCCCATCCCGCAGACGCGCCGCGCCACCCTGGCGTTGGCGACAATGCGTGGTCCGGTGAACATTGAACTGGGCGGTATCTGGGCCGGTGCCACGCGCGTGGGTCAGGCGTTCCAACTGGTCGATGGTGCGGCCGGCACCTATCGCGTGCTGCAGGACAAGATTCGCGCCTCCGACGCATTTGGTGCGAAAGCGAAAGCCACGATGACACGCGGTCGCTACAACATGTATGCGCAAGGTGCCGCCATGGGTCTCGTGGCCGATGGTGGACCAACCTCGGTGCAGACATTTACGGGGTGGAATCTCAAGGATACGGGACTCAACAATCAGTGGAATGTTGTCACCGGTGTTTCGGTGATTTTCGGCAATTTCCAGATCGCCCCCAACTTCCTGTACCAGAAGCCCATCGTTGGACCAGTGCCATTCGATGTGCCGGCACCAGGACGTCCGCGCAATGTCATCGACGATGCGTTCGCCGTACGCGCCAATCGCGAAACAGTCGCCGGAGAACTGCTGCTCACGTACGATCCGACGCCCGCGACATGGATGTATACGTGGGACAACGATATGCGGGAGGACGCAAAGCTCGCTGGCAATCTTGGCTTCACCTACAAGAAGCTCCCCACCACACAGGACGCGGCCATCGGCATCCTGGGCGACGGACGCACCACGTTTGCATTCGACGGTGCCACACCCGCGCGCTCCCTGTGGGAAGCGCGCAGTCGCGTGATCGCGCGGTACGGCGCCGACATGCGACTGATCGCGAACGTTTTTGGCGGCACGGCAGAACCAAACGGCAACGATGAACGACTGCTCAAGCGCTACGGCGGCGACCTGCGCGTGGTGAAGGGACACATCAAGCTGATGGGCGCCGCGAAATTCAACGACTGGGGTCCATACGACTACCATCGTGACTTCAACCTCACGTACCCGCAGCAGGTGATGGGCGATGTGTCATACGTGATGGGAATTCCCGGGTGGTTCGATCTGCCGGAGACGCGCTTCGGGGTGCGAGGGACCTGGCGCACACTCGACAAGTATTCTCCGCGATACTGCCCGGAACGTGTGCCCGATCTGGTCGGCGGGTTGGTGTGCGATCCGACGTACCCGTCGCCGAAGGGCAAGGAATGGGAGATTCGGACCTATCTCACTGTTGCCTGGTAACGTGCTCGTTGTGACGCCAGTGCAGGAGCGGGTCGAGGAGTTGCTGCGGCTGATGACGATCGAAGAGAAGATCGGCCAACTGCAGCAGGTGCCGGCATCTGGCGGGCACGTTCCCGATCAGCTGCGGCATGCGATCCGCGAAGGGCGTATCGGTTCTGTCCTCAATTGCGTTGACGTGAATACGATCAACGAAATGCAGTGGGTTGCCGCGACCGAAAGTCGGCTCGGTATTCCCCTGCTCGTCGGGCGTGATGTCATTCACGGATTCAAGACGGTCTTCCCGATTCCATTGGGGCAGGCGTCGAGCTGGAATCCGTCGCTGGTGGCGCGCGCGGCGCGTGTGGCGGCGCTCGAAGCCGCGGCGGCCGGAGTGAACTGGACTTTTGCCCCGATGCTCGACATCGGGCGCGATCCGCGGTGGGGTCGCGTGGCCGAGGGATTCGGCGAAGATCCGTATCTTACCGGCGTGCTCGGGGCAGCTGTGGTGCATGGTTTTCAAGGCGATGATCTCGCCATGCCCGGCAACATTGCCGCGTGCGCCAAGCATTTCGCGGGCTATGGGGCCAGCGAGAGCGGTCGCGACTACAACTCCACGAACATCCCTGAGAACGAACTGCGCAATGTGCATCTGCCGCCGTTCAAGGCGGTGATCGACGCCGGTGTCGCCACGCTCATGACCTCGTTCAGTGATCTCGATGGGGTGCCGGCCACGGCCAACGAACTGCTGCTCAAGCGAATCCTTCGCGATGAATGGGGCTTTGACGGCGCGGTGGTCAGCGACTGGGAATCGATCCATCAGCTCGCCGTTCATGGCTTCACGGCCACTGATCGGGATTCGGCGTTTGAGGCGGCGAATGCCGGCGTCGACATCGAGATGGCCAGCACGACGTACGCCGACCATCTTGCGTCGCTGGTCCAGGAGGGTCGTGTTGCCATGGGGCAGCTTGACGCGATGGTGGCCAACGTGCTCCGCGTCAAGCTTCGACTGGGACTCTTCGATTCGCCGTACACCGATCCGTCGCACTTCCCGGCCGCGGCGAACGCCGATCATTTGCAGCTCGCGCGCGACGTGGCCGTGGAGAGCGTGGTGCTGCTCAAGAACGATCAGCACACGTTACCGCTGTCGGTGAACTCGCTGCGATCGCTCGCCGTGATCGGTCCGCTGGCCGACGATCCCTACGAGCAACTGGGCACCTGGATCTTCGATGGCGACCCGCACCACAGCGTGACCGTGTTGCAGGCGATTCGCGATGTCGTGGGGGAGCGCGTCACCCTGCACCTCGCGCGCGGCGTGCACAACACGAGAAGTCGCGACGAGTCCTTGATCGTCGAGGCGGTGGAGGCGGCGGACCGTTCGGATGCGGTGGTGCTTGTGCTGGGCGAGGAGGCGATCCTGTCCGGCGAAGCGCATTGCCGGGCCGACATCACATTGCCCGGCGCGCAGATCGCGCTGATTCGGGCCGTCGCAGCAACGGGAAAACCGATCGTGCTGGTGGTGATGGCCGGACGCGCACTCGCACTGGAGCAGATCGTCGGCGACGTGCATGCACTGCTGTACGCCTGGCATCCCGGCTCGTTGGGCGGGCCCGCTATTGCTGATCTGCTCTTTGGCGTGGTATCGCCGTCAGGGAAGCTGCCCACCACGCTGCCGCGCGTGACCGGACAGATCCCGATGTACTACGCGCACAAGCACACCGGGAAGCCCCCAACGCGCGAGACCGTGGTGCACATGGAGCACATTGAACCGCGAGCTGCGCAGCTGTCGGTGGGCAATACGTCGTTCCACCTCGATGTCGCGCACACACCGCTGTTCGCATTCGGTCATGGACTCTCGTATGGCCACTTCGAGTACGGAAACATCACGAGCAGTCAGTCTGAACTGACGCCTGACAGCACCATCGTCATCACCGCCGACGTTGCCAACACCGGCGACTGCGAAGCCGACGAAGTGGCGCAGCTCTACGTGCGGGACGTCGTCGGCAACGTGACGCGTCCCGTACGGGAACTCAAGGCGTTCGAGAAGTTCCGACTGCAACCCGGCGAGCGCCGCATCGTACGCTTCACGCTGACGGCCGATGACCTCGCGTTCTACGGGCGCACCATGCGTCGCATGATTGAGCCGGGCGTTTTCCACGCCTGGATCGGCGGCAGTTCAGCCACCGAATTACGAACCGAGTTCGTCCTCACCGACGGACTGTTGAATCATCGCCTCCAATACCCCCTCGCATGACTGTCTTGAACCACTCCGTGTCCGTCACGCAGCGCGTAGACGCTCTGCTGGAACGCATGACCACTGACCAGAAACTGGGTCAGATGATCATGGCCGAACGCGCTTCCACGACATCTGACGATGTGCGCGAGCACGGTCTGGGTTCGGTGTTGAGCGGTGGCGGATCGACGCCTGGCGCCAACCACCCCGCCGATTGGGTCGCCATGAACGATGCGTACTGGGCCGGATCGATGGCCGAGGACGACGGCCGACTGCCGATTCCGCTGCTGTACGCGATCGACGCCATTCATGGGAACGCCAATGTGCTGGGGGCCACCGTGTTTCCGCACAACATCGGGCTTGGAGCTGCGCACGATCCCGATCTGATCGAACGCGTCGCACAGGTGTGTGCGCGCGAAGTGCTGGCCACGGGACTCGATTGGACGTTTGCGCCCACGCTGGCGGTTGTGCGCAACGTGCATTGGGGTCGGACGTACGAGAGCTTTTCGGAAGATCCCGCGCTGGTGGCGTCATACGCGGATCGTTACGTGCGCGGCCTGCAGGGTGATTTGGGAACGGACAGTGTGATTGCCTGCGCAAAGCACTGGGTGGGCGATGGCGGGACAGCCAACGGCGAAGACCAGGGCAATACAACTCTCTCGGAAGCCGAACTGGACCGGGTGCACTTCGCGCCGTACCACACGGCGCTGAACGCAGGTGTGCTGACCGTGATGGCGTCATTCAACAGCTGGAACAAGGAGAAGTGCCACGGTCATCGGTACCTGCTCACCGACATGCTCAAGCAGCGGATGAACTTCGACGGCATCGTCGTGTCGGACTGGGACGGCATTGATCAGTTGTCCGATGACTACGACCAGGCGATCGTGCTGTCGGTGAATGCCGGCATGGACATGATCATGATCTCGGCCGATTGGCGGCGTTGTCTGGATGGACTGAAGCGAGCGGTAGCCGTCGGGGCCGTGCCGATGGAACGCATCGATGACGCGGTGCGACGGATTCTCTCCGTGAAGATTCGTTACGGGCTGTTCGAACGCCCACGTCCGGCGGAGCGACCATGGTCCAATCACGACAGCTTTGGCGGTGCGGCACATCGTGAGGTGGCGCGCGAAGCGGTGCGCAAGTCACTGGTGTTGCTCAAGAATGACCGCGCGATACTGCCAGTTGCGAAGCAGGCGCGCGTGCTGGTCGCGGGCAAGAATGCGGACAATCGCGGTCACCAGTGCGGCGGCTTCACGGTAGCGTGGCAAGGCGTCTCTGGCGCTGAGCAGATCATCGGCGGCACGTCCATCTGGGAAGGCATTCGGACGCTCGCACCGCAGGCGGTGCTCAGCGTGGACGGCTCGGCCGCCGATGCCGCGCAGCACGATGTGGCAATCGTGGTGATCGGTGAAGTGCCGTACGCAGAAGGGATGGGTGATATCCGCACTGGCGGACGCGTGGCGTCGGGCTCGGGTTTTGGCGGCCCCACGTCACAACTGTCACCCTACGGTCGCACCATCGAACTGTCGGAGTTGCATCCGGAAGACCTTGCCACCATTCGCGCGATTACGGCGAAAGGAATTCCTGTCGTCACCGTGCTGGTGTCCGGTCGCCCGCTGGTGGTGAATCACGAGCTCGCCGAGTCGGCGGCGTTCGTTGCAGCGTGGCTGCCAGGATCGGAAGGGCATGGCGTGGCCGACGTGCTGTTCGGCGACCATGACTTCCAGGGCACGCTGTCGTTTACGTGGCCCGAGCGGCCGATGGTGAATCCGGCGGACGCCGGGGTGCGGTTTTCGCGCGGGTTTGGGTTGCGATACCGCTAGAATACAGACGTCTTACCGCAGAGGGCGCTGGGTACGCAGGGGATCGCGTCGCGGTTATGGCGGAGCACCGCGCGGACACACGATACGTTTGATGATGTCTCACTCCTATCCGTCCTCTGCGCCCTCCGCGCACCCTGCGGTAAATAGTTTGCATTGACCAGCCCAAAGGGCCGCTCGGGAACCTCAGCAGGTTGCCTTTTTTCACGCCCAATGAGAATGAACCGCGAAGTGCGCCAAGGATTTGCATGAATCAACTTTGCGAACTTCGCGGTTCAAGTGTCTGGGGGAAGCGGAGTTCGGATCCGCTGCCCCTTGATGCACGCGTTTTGCCCCCACGATTCCACGAAGAGCCGATAAGATGAACCTGTGATTTCGGCCGCCAACTGATCGCCCTACGTGGCGACGGCCGCCGTGCCCGGTGATCCGCGCCGCCGCTCCAGTTCCTTGCGTACCTCGTGCGCCTTTTCCTCGGTAATCGAATACGACGCGATCACCCACAACGCGATACCCGACGTGATGAACGGCACCAACACGTCGCACAGTCGCATCAGGATCAAGGTGCGTGACGCTTGCTGTCCGCCCAGCGCGACGTCAAACCCCGTGGCATTGAGGAGATAACCGCCGCCGGCGAGGGCTGCCGCCATGCCGACCTTCACGACCCACCAGTAGATCGCGCCGAACATGCCTTCGCGACGCTGCCGTGTCTCCAATTCATCGACGTCGACCACGTCCGCGATCATCGAGCCCATCAAGGTGAAGAGTCCTCCGAGACCAAACGCGAGCAATGGTGCCGGTAGCAGGAGGAGGTACGGATAGCGCGGATTGTAGCAGAACCATTTGATGGCGTAGCCCACCATGGACACACTGGTGGACACGAAGAACGCGCGTCGCTTGCCGATCTTTGTGGAAAGCCAGGTGATGAAAAAGATGACGGCGAACGTGGAGATCGCGCCCAACGTGCCGGAATAGCCCGCAAATCGGGCGCCCATTTCCTGATCGCCGCCGAACACGTAGTAGATGATCACGTACGATTGAAACGACGAGATCATGATGAAGCCATTGAACACCAGGAACGTGGCGAAGCACAGTTTGAGATACGGTTTCGAGCGGAGGGTCGTCGCGCAGCCCTTGCCGAACGTGACAATGTTCCGTTTCAACGCGTCGAATCGGCTTTCCCCGACCATGGCGATGTCGTCATCGTGATCAGCGGCGTTGTAGCGCTCCTTCAGGAAGATGGCCGGCATGATGCCGACGACGATCGCGACAATGCCGACGCCGATCGCCAGGCCCTTCGCACCCTCCCGTGGACCCGCAAACCAGGCCTTGTTCGTCATGATCCACAGGAACCACGGCGACACGAGATACGCGATCTGACCGAGGAAATTCTGTACACCCATCAGTCGCGTCCGCTCGTGGTAATCGGGCGTAAGCTCGTAGCCCAGTGCCACCCACGGCGCCGCGAAGATCGTATACGCGAGGTAGAACACCACCGAGCCGATCAGGAAATACCAGAAGTAGAACGTCTCGCTGTGCCCCCCTGGCAGAAACCACAGCGCGATGTACGTGATGCCTGAGGCGATCGCTCCGACGAAAATGTACGGACGTCGCCGACCCCACCGCGATTTCGTGGTATCGGAGATGTATCCCATGAGCGGATCCATCACCGCATCAGCAGCGCGCGGCAGCGCACCCAGCAGACCCACGAGCGCGGGGTTCATCCCGAACCCGAGATTCAGGATGATGAGCATCCCGCCGATGGCGGCCGCCAACAGATTGTTGACGAACGCCCCCATGCCGTAGGCGAGTTTGCGCGAAAACGCGATGCGGTCTTCGGGCGCGGTCTCGAAGTGCGCGGCATGCGTACCGGTGTTGCGCGTGCCCAGCCGCGAATGCCACGCCGCAACGGCCAGTCGGGCGATACGCGCGACTGGTCCGGGCTGCGCGCTCACGGGTTCAGCTCGTACACGCGGACCCAGTCAACCACCATCTGCTGTGGCAGCGGTGTGAAGACATCGGGCGCGCCGACGAAGTTGCCACCGACGGCCACGTTCAGGATGATGTAGAACGGATGGTTGAAGACCCACGCGCCGGGAACTTTGTCCTTCGTGATGGCGTGATAGAGCGCACCGTCCACGAAGAAATCGATGCGTTCGGCCGACCATTCCACCGTGAAGATGTGGAACGAGTTATCGAAGCGTGTGGCGGCGACAGTCTTGCTCTTGGTGACCGCCGCGCCACCCGAGTATCCGGGACCATGAATAGTGCCGATCACCGTGCTGGGTTCCTGACCGCGGTATTCCATGATGTCGATCTCACCTGCCGCAGGCCAGCCAACAGTCGGCTTGTTCGCACCAAGCAGCCAAAACGCGGGCCACAGTCCACGACCACTGGGCAGCTTCATGCGTGCTTCGAACCTGCCGTACGTGAAGGTCTTCTTGCCTTCCGTGGTGATGCGCGCCGAGGTATACGCACGGCCCTGATACGATTCTCGCTTCGCGGTGATGATCAGGTGGCCTGAACCATCCAGCGACGCATTGGCGGCGCGATCGGTGTCGTACTCCTGCTGCGCATTCCCCCAATCGGTCCCGACATCGAACTTCCAGTTGGCGGCGTTGGCCAATGCGCCCGAGGCTCCATCAAACTCGTCTTCGAACACCAGTTTCCCACTTGACCTGTCGGTGGGTGAGTCGGAACAGCTGTTGAGACACATGCTCGCGCACAGCGCGACGACGGAAACGCGAACAAATCGATTCATTGGCCGATGGGAGGGAGGAGCGGCTACGTGGCCGAGACGGTGGGAAAAAGGCTGGGGTCGTGCAGTGCCGCATCGAGCACGAGCGTGGCAGCGCCGAGGGCGACGCCCCGCGGCTCCAATTCACTGGTCTTGATTTGCGATGCGGCGACCGCGCCAACAAACGTGCGACCCATGACGGTCTGGCGGAGCGGAACAAGCAATTGCTCTTTGAGTCGCGCAAGCCCGCCGCCGAAGATGACCGCTGCAGGGTTCATGAGATTGAGCATGCCGGCCACCGCGATCCCGAGATACTCCGCGACCTCGAACATCATCTGCACCGCCAGCGGATCGCCGGCAAGCGCGGCATTCTCAATATCGGTCGCCGTCGGTTCGGCGCGGTTGAGCGCGCTGGCCGGGAATGACGGGGCAAGTTCTTTCGCTCGCTCGATTAATGCGTGCGAGCCCACATAGGTCACCAGGCAGCCGCGATTCCCGCAGACGCACTGCTTGCCGTGCGTGTCGATCGTCAGATGCCCGATTTCGCCCGCTACGCCATTCGCTCCGCGATAGATCTGGCCACCAATGAAGTGTCCCGACCCGATACCCGTGGCGACCTTGATGAACGCGAAATCATCGAGTCCGCGGGCGGCACCCCACCACCGTTCGGCGAGCGCACCCAAATTCGCGTCGTTGTCGACGAGCACCGGAACCCCGAACTGCGTGCCCAACTCGTCGAGACCGTGCCGTCCTTCCCAGAGCGGCATCGCCAACGCCGACAGCCGATCCGGATACCGGGGATCGATGGGACTGGGCACTGCCACGCCAATGCCGAGCAATCGATCGCGGCCGACGCCGGATTCGGACAGGCACGACTCGCACAGCTTGGCAATCATCGCGCGGGTGCCGGCCGGATCGGTGCGCACGGGGTGATCACGTTGTGCGGCAGCCAGCACGCGACCGCGCAGATCGGTCAACACCACAGCGACGTGCGTCGCGCCCATATCCACGCCAAGGATGACGCACGCGTCGTCCTGAAACTTGAGGACGATCGGGCGTCGCCCACCGCGTGACTCGCCCACCCCCGCCTCTGCGACCAGCGTCGTCATCAGCAGCATCGAAACGATCTCCGATACCGTCGATCGCGACAGGTTGGCGCGTTGGGCGATCTCGGCGCGCGAGATGCTCCGCTGCTCCCAGATCAGTCGGAGCACCGCGTCGGCCAGTGATCCGGGCGGAGTGGGCGGCCGAGACGCGCCGTCTCTCAGGGCGCCGACGTCGGACTGCCTGGTGGCTGGCATGATCGCGTTCCCTTGCAGCCGCTGGCTACCGATCGGCGTCGTTATTTGTGCAACAGCACGTTGTCGACATACACGGTCTTGGGAGTACCGGAGATAATCAACTGGGCAAGATGCGCTTTTGTCGTGAGTCCGGTGAAAACCGAGAGCGGAACGTCCAGCGTGACCCAACTGCCGGTCGCCAGTCCAGGGGTGGAGGTTGCCGAGAGCGTGATCTCGTGTTCGACGTCGTCGCCCCCCGCGAACGCACCATTGGCGCCGAAGTCGACCAGCTTGATCTTGAAGATCGCCGGAGTCGCCGTGGCGTCAGGGGTCCAGATGTCCATGCGGAAGTTCGTCATCGCGGATGCATTGATCTGCCGCGACGTGAACTCGATCCCCGCGAATACCAGATTGGTGTACTTCTTGGTGTCGTTGCCGGCAATCTGCACGTCGGTGAGGTCGGCGCTGTCCCAGTCGGCCGACCAGGTGTCGACCGTCACGTTCGTATAGCTGTTGCTGAACAGCGAAATCGCGTCGCCAGCGGCATACGTCGGCACGGGTGCCGCTGTGGTGGGTGCCGTGGCCGCCCCTCCGGGCCGATAGAAATAGACGTTGTCGATGAACACCGTCCGCAGGTCGCCCGAGATGATCAGCTGAGCAAGCTTCGACCTCGTCGCGAGGCCGGTGAACGACGCCAGCGGGATATCGAGACTCACCCAGCTCCCTGACACAAAAGCCGGCGTCGCAGCACGATTGAGTGTCACTTCGTGCTCGACATCGTCGTTGCCGCCGAACACGCCGTTCGCGCCGAAATCCACCAGCTTGATCTTGAAGATGGCTGGCGCCTTGGTGGAGTCGGGCGTCCAGAGGTCCAAGTGGAACGTCGTCATCGTCGACACGTCAATCGGTCGTGAAGTGAACTCGATCCCGGCGAATACCATGTTGCTGTACTTCTTCGTGGCGTTGCCGGCGATCTGCACATCAGCAACGTCGGCATTGTCCCAATCGGCCGACCACGTGTCGACCGTGACGTTGGTGAACGCATTGCTGAACAGCGAGACGGCATTGGCCGCCGATACCGTCGGCGTTGGCGCGGCCACTGTCGGTCCGGCCGACGCGGGCGGCAACGGCGCTTTATAGAAGTACACATTGTCGACGTACACCGTCGGACTTGACCCCTCGATGATCAACTGCGCGAGTTGCGTGGTCGATTGCAGTCCACCAAACGCGGACAATGGGATGTCGAGGCTACTCCAGGCGCCGATAGTGAGACCAGGAACGGAGGTCCGGGTGAGCGTGGCTGTGCCTTCGGAGTCATCGCCGCCGCCGAAGACGCCGTTGGCGCCGAAGCTCACGAGTTTCACCTTGAAAACAGCGTCGTCATACGTCCACACGTCGAGGTGCAGGTGCGTCATGGTGGTCGCATTCACCTTTTGCGAAATGAACTCGACGGCGGCGTATCCGAGGTTGGTGTACTTCTTGGCCGCGTTGCCGGCGATCTGCACATCAGTGACGTCGGCGATGTCGAAGCTCGCCGACCACGTGTCAACCGGCACATTGTTGTATGCACCGCTGAACAGGGAGATCACATCGGCGGCGGCGCGGGTGGGCGTTGGCGCGGCGACGGCTGGCGGAACCACCGACCGCAGCGTGACGGCACCCGTTGCCGTCTTGGCACCGAGCGCCGCCGTGATGCTCGTGGTGCCGGCGCCAACGACCGAGATTTCACCGGTCGCGGCCACTGTGGCCACACTCGGGTTTGACGACGTAAACGTAAAATATCGCGGCGATGCCGACAGGGTCTGATCGATTCCGTCCACGGCAAACGTGACGGACGTGCCGCTGATCCGCGCCACACTTCCGATTTCGGCCGAGATGGACGACGACGGCAGCGTGGGCCGGACATTCGTAATGGTGCCGACGGTCTCGAACCGGATGTCATCGAACCAGATGTCGTATCCAACCCCATCTTCGGGGCCTTCGGCGAAGTAAAACATCCCCTTTTCCAGACTCAGCTTGTCGGCGAGCGGAATTGGAATGACGAACTTCGTCCAGGCCCTCGTGAGTTGAATCGTGGACTGTTCCGCCGTGAACTTCGAGGTGCCCGTATTGTCATTGCCAAGCCCCGCGACATTCATCTTCGCGTTGATGCTGGCCCTGGCCCAGAAAGTGACCGCGTTGTACCCGGTGAGGTCGCGCGGAACCGTCGCGACGAAGGCACCACCGGAATAGCTGCCGGCCGGATCGCCCGGCGCGGGGACCGTGACCTTGAGCGACGACGTGCCACGATGAAAGACCGTGCCATCGATTGACAGTGCGTCGGTCTTGGAGCCGCTGAAGCCCTGGAACCCGACGCCCTTGGCGAACCCATCGGTGAACACCTCGCCGTCCTTCGGAAAGGCGGCGGGCTCAAGGGTGCTGACGTCCCTGCTGCAGCCGGCGACCAGCAAGGCGCCAAGTGCGGCAATCAGGAGTGATGACGGACTGCTCGGACGCATCGGACGACTCCGGGAGGGTGACGGAGGTCTCGGGCCAAGGGCACGCCCAACGGACTGGTGCGTGGCCTAGATGTTTGTTCGGTTAGCGAACAAAGTATGTGAAGAGTTGACGAGCATGTCAAGAAGGACCTGAGCGCCGCCGTCTTCCCGCTCTCTGAACACTGCCGAGCGAAACGTGATTGCATGGTGGAAGGGTGAGGTGTAATGTGGCGTGCGGGCGTCACGAAGAGCGCGGGACGTCGATGCATCAGGTCCAGTTTGCCAACGAGTACGGAGCGTTATGAAGCTCATCATTGCGATCATTCGCCCGGAAAAACTCGCCGACGTCAAGCGCGCGTTGTTCCAGGTTGGAGTCACCGGCATGACGCTGACGCGTGTCAGTGGACATGGCGGCGAACGCGACGTGATCCAGCAGTATCGCGGCGACAAGGTCGTGCTTGAGTTCCACGAGAAGGTCCGCATCGAGATGGCCTGCTCGGAGGCATTCGTTGAGCGAACCATCGGGGCGATCTGTGAAGGCGCGCGCACGGGCGACGTCGGCGATGGCAAGATCTTTGTCATACCCCTGGATCACACCGTGCGCATTCGCACCGGCGAGCGCGATGACCACGCGCTCACCGCCGTCAATGCCGACGAGATCATGCGGATGACACAACTGGAAATGCCGATCCCGCGTCTGGAAGACCTGTGATGTCCACCATCTCAAGTGGCGATACGGCGTGGGTGCTGATCAGCACGGCGTTGGTAGTGTTGATGGTGCCGGGGCTCGCCTTCTTCTACGGTGGCCTGGTCCGTCAGAAGAGCGTGCTCAACACCATGCTCATGAGCCTCGGCGCGTTGGCCGTTGTCTCGGTGCAATGGGTGCTCGTGGGGTACAGTCTGGCGTTTGGCGAGGGATCCGCGCTGATCGGCGGTTTCCGATTCATCGGGTTCCGCCAGGTGACAGGCGAGCCCAACCCGACGTATGCGGCGGCGCTGCCGCATCTGCTGTTTGCGGCGTTCCAGGCGATGTTCGCCGGCATCACGGTCGCCCTCTTCTCCGGCGCGGTGATCGATCGCATGCGCTATATCGGCTATTTGCTTTTCGGTCTGATCTGGTCGACGCTCATCTACGACCCGCTGGCGCACTGGGTGTGGGGATCCGGCGGATGGCTGCGAACACTTGGCGCGCTCGACTTTGCCGGGGGAACGGTCGTGCACATCTCTGCGGGAGTGACGGCGCTCGTGCTGGCCGTCATGATGGGTCCGCGGCGTGACTTTAAACGCGTGCCCACCGTGCCCCATAGCGTCCCTTTCGCACTGCTTGGCGCTGGGCTGCTCTGGTTTGGCTGGTTCGGATTCAACGCCGGTTCGGCGCTCGCTGCGGACGGGATCGCGGCGAACGCCCTGGTCACCACGCATTCGGCGGCGGCGGCAGCGGTGGTGGCGTGGATCCTGATCGAGAAGCTGCGGAGTGGCAACGCGACGGCTGTGGGAGCGGCGACGGGAGCCGTGGTGGGATTGGTCGCGATCACACCGGCAGCCGGATTCGTGACGCCGCTTGCCGCGATCGCTGTTGGCATGATCGCCGCGCCGTGTTCCTACTTCTCGCTGAACTATCGCTCCGCGACGCGGGTCGACGACACACTCGACGTATTCGCCTGTCACGGAGTTGCCGGCATCATAGGGGCGCTCTTGACCGGGGTGTTCGCCCGCAAATCCGTGAATCCCAACGGCGCTGATGGATTGCTGGCCGGAAATCCACAGTTGGTCGCCATCCAGTTACTGGCGGTGGTGGCGACCGTGGCATTCGCTGCACTGGGCACCTTTGTCATCTTCACGGCGCTGCGCGCCGTCATGCCGATGCGGATTGCCGTCGACGAAGAGATGGCCGGTATCGACGTGAGTGAACACGGCGAAGAGGCCTACCACGGCAGCGATCTGAGCGATCTGACCGGACGCAGCACGATGCTCGGCGAGGCAGTCGTGTTGGCGGCGCACGAAATTCCCGGCCGTTCGCGCGCGTACGGCGCGTAGCGTCACTGACGGTCAGGCCGACGAGGAGACCATGTCCAAGATCGCTGCCGCTTCGCGCGGCCGTGAGATCACGAGTTTTCGCAACCCCTCCTTCACAATCCACCGTGTGTGGGGGTCACTCGAACGCGCCCACCGCCGACAAACGCCAAGTACGAACTCCGGGTGTTTGCCGCTCGCGTTCCTGAGGACGTTCGCGACCGACTTCTTCACGTACAGAGCGGCATCAGCACGAAGCGTGTCGAGCACAGGCTGGACTGACTGTGGATCAATCTTGACGATCCCTCGGAGGCCCTCGCTCGCAGCGCGCCGGACATTCGCGTCTTGGTCCGCAGCCCATTGGCAAGCCACGTTGAGCACGGCTGCGGGATGACCTTTGCCAATCTCGACCAACGCCGTGGCGGCAACTTCGCGCGTTTGCCACACCTCGCTCGCGGCCAGCGTGCGGAGTGCGGGAAACACAGCGCTGGGATCGACACGGCCTCGTGTGACGAGTTCTCGAATGTCGTCGATTTTCACGACCATGGTGACACGCAGGTTTGAGTTCGGACTCACAAGGTGCCGCCGCAGGCACGCGCAACGCCGAATCCACCGCGGCGGCGATCTCATTGGCGAACACATCGGTTGATGCGGTGCCGTCGGCAGGTAGGCGTCGTAGGTCACAGGCCGTGCGACACTGATACCGATGCGCCGCCCATCGGTCCCACCTCCGGGAACCAGGTTTTCGCGAGTGTGTCACCCGATCGGTCTTGCGCCCGCCACCATCTTTACGAGCTGGTACAGGAAGTCGAGCCCGTCGTAGAACGACTTGATGCGCAGTTTCTCATCGCGTCCATGCGCATTCGTTTCACCGGGCACCGAGAACACGCCGCTCACGCCGTACGTGGGGATGCCTGCGCTGCGCAGGCGATAGCCGTCGGTCGCACCGGTGCTCATGGTGGGAATCACGGGCACGCCGTTGAACATCTTGTTCGTGAGCTGTATCGTCGCAGCGAGCAACGTCGCATTGATCGGGCCCGGTGGTGCATCATTGCGATCGACGCGTGACATGGTGATGCGCACACTCGAGTCGCCCACCACCTTCTCGAGCACTACCTTCACCTGCGAGCTTGTGCTGGTGGGTGCAATGCGACAGTTCACGTTTGCGGTTGCTGTCTGTGGCAGCGCGTTGTTGGCATGACCGCCCGACAGGCGAGTGGCCACGCACGTTGTACGCAGCATCGACGCGTAGCGTGGGTCGGTCGAGATCGCGCGTGCGGCCGCCGTATCGGCCGGGTTCTGCACGATCGCACGCATTGCCACCGCCAGCGACGGCATCTCCACCTTCGCCGTCTGCTCGAAGAACGGACGCGTGATGTCGTTCAACTCCACGGGGAACGTGTACTGCTGGATGTTAGTCAACGCTGAGGACAGCGAGTAGATCGCGTTGTCTTTGCGCGGCACGCTTGAGTGGCCACCGCTATTCAGCACCGTAAGAGTGTAGTCGGTGTAGACCTTTTCAGCCGCCTGAATTGAATGAAACAGCGGTTTGTCATACTGCAATGTTCCGCCGCCGCCTTCGTTAATCGCGTACTCAGCGTCAATCAGCTCGCGCTTGTTTTCGAGCAGCCAGCTCACCCCATTTGACCCGCCGCCTTCTTCGTCGGCGGTCAGCGCAAGAATGAGGTCACGATCAGGAATCCAGCCTTCCTTCTTGTAGCGCAAGACATTGGCGGCAAAGATCGCAGCCATCGACTTGTCATCAGCGACGCCTCGGCCAAGGAAATAACCATCCTGCTCAACCATCGTGAACGGATCGCGCGGCCAGTCATTGCGGAGCGCGGCAACCACGTCGAGGTGCGCGAGCAACAGAATCGGCTTGCCGGTGCCCTTGCCGCGGTAGCGCACGATGAGGTTCTGCTTGCTCGGCGCATTCGCCGGTCCAACAACCTGGATGTCACGTTCCGGGATGCCCGCATCGCGAAAGCGCTTGGCGAGCAGCTCGACCAGCTTGGTGACCGAACCAACCGAGTCAACCGTGTTCACCTCAATCATCTCCTTGTAGATCGCGCGCGCCGCTTGTTGTTCAGGCGTGAGTGTCGCTGGGGCGCCAGGCGCAGACATGCGCGGCTGGGCAGACGCCAGTGCGGCCAGCGTAGGGATGAGTGCGGCGGCCAACGGTGCCGCCACGAGAGCAAGGGACCGTGAAAGGCGCATGCTTGGCATTACGGGATGGGGTCAGGGGTATCGGGAAAAGCTATCCCAAGATCGTCTTGATGGGAAACGCAACGATTTTCCCCGCCATGCTCGCATGTTCGTCAACAGCTGGGACGCGTACGGCGGCGTCAACCCGTATCTGGCACTTGCACGAGCCTCTCCATGCGGGCACAGGCCAGTCCTGGCGCTGCGCGCACTGGCCCTCGCACCGCGTTACGCAGGGATTCGCGGCAGCGCATAGCAGTCCTCAAAGGGCGGGTAACTCTGATGTAAGACCGCGGCGGGCACGTCGCAGTATACTGGGGTAACAAGCGATGAGCTTCGATCAGAGGAAGACATGTGTACTGCACGGGCGTATGGATCGGTCATCTCGAAGCCGCCGAGCGGTCCGGCCAGCGCACTGGGAGAGCTGCACCGCTTTTCCGACCGGTCGGCGTCGAGAAAGATCCTTCAAGTCCGCACCTTCTCGCGGCGTGAATCTTCTATATGATGATCTGGATAGGCGTTCACCGAAGGCCGCTGAACAGCGATCGGTTTGATTCGCCCGTCGAGTTCGTAAGCGTCGTGGTGCACCTGCCGATTCAGTCGCCAGCGGGTTCAGCACGAGTCCCGAGTGATCGAGCCCCTGAGTGACCAAGCGGCGGTGGTCGGCGTACTGGTGACCGTCGAGATACGACCGATTAGCCGGTGCCGATCCGGGCTGACCGTTGCCGCTGGCCAACCGGCTTGGCGATTCAAGCGCGAGATGCTCGCTGACGGCAAAGCGCGGCAAGCGCGCACATCGTGCCGCTGGCCTCCACAGGTTGTGAAACGAGCCGCCACGGTTTGCGATGCCGTCTGCGGCCGGTGACTCGCTGGGTGCACGACTTGGCGCGTGGGAACTGGCGATGGCCGAGGTGGTCCGTACGCTTCGCGAGGTGGAGTGTGCGTTGGCGGCAGCGCTTGGCAAAGGTGTGGGCGCCGAAGATAAAGCCGGAGAATACCTGCGTGCCGAGAGCGGCGCGGGAGCGACTGACTTTGGTGTCGCGAAGTGCGCTGTTGGACGCAGGTGGGGAGCACGGCGGCACGCCCATGCGCGTGGCGTGGCGTGGCGCTCGGTACGCCAGCCTGCACCGCACCGGAGCAGATCGCCGACCATGCACGCGCCGAGCATCGCGCCGATCTCTATGCGCTCAACGTGGTGGCGTACAACTGGTGTGTGCAGTCGGGCACGATCCTGTCGACAGTCGACACACCGCTGATTGCGTGCGTAATTACGTGGAGTAACTCCGCCGTGTCTCGCCTCCCCTACAACCGTGCCCACCGCAATGCGCACACTCCCCGCCTTGCTCGCATCGTCTGCGCTTCTCGTTGCAGGGGCCAACGCGCAGACGCCTGTGCGCACCGATTCGACGCGGCGCGATCCCACCAACACGCTGCCGCTGGTCACGTCCCGCACGGTGCGATTCACCACCGACCAGGGCACGTGGATGTCGGTGGATGTATCGCCCGATGGATCGACGATTGTGTTCGACCATCTGGGTGATCTGTATACCGTTCCCATAGCTGGTGGCAGGGCCACGCGCATTGTGGGCGGCAACTCGATTGATGTGCAGCCGCGATACGCACCCGACGGCAAGTCGATCGTGTTCACGTCCGATCGCAATGGCGTTGACGGTACGTGGCTGTCGGATGCCGATGGCAAGCGGCCTCGCTTGCTTACTCCTGGCGGACATTACCCCGCGTTTACACCCGATGGTCAGCAGATCATCACGGGCAATCGACTGGTGGATATTCGAGGCGGCACGGGTGTTGTCCTCCCCGGCTTCGGCACCGCACCAAGCTTCACCGCCGACGGTCGCTACGTGTGGTTCCAGAATGGAACGCAAGCCGGACGCTTCGATCGGCAACGGGGCACGGTATCGTACCGTACCAATCTTCCCGGCGGCGTGCTACGCCCCATGGTGAGCGCCGATGGAGAACAGTTGGCGTATTTCACGCGCTTCGAAGGGCAATCGGCGTTGGTGGTTCGCGACCTGGCATCCGGCGCCGACAAGTGGGTGCTGATGCGCACGCAACCCGAGGCGGGCGTCCCACTGCCGCCGCCATTCGTTGCCGGTCCTCCGGGACCAGCGCCCGGCGGAGGGCGCGGAGCGACGCCACCGGCCGCGACGGGTGTCGGTCCGCTCCCAACCTCGGCGTGGCTCCCCAACGGGAACACGATCATCACGTCATTCGGCGGTAAGCTTTGGCGTGTGGAAATCGCTACCGGTCGAAAAGCACAGATTCCCTTTTCCGTAGACGTCGAGCAATCACTGGGTGCGTTGGCAAAGGGCGCCATGAACATCGGCGACTCGGTGCGCGTTCGCCAGGTTCGCGAACCTGCGCTGTCGCCCGATGGACGACGCCTGGTATTCACGGCGCTGGGCAAGGTGTATGTGGTGGACGTGGCTGGCGGCACACCCCGCCGTGTCACCACGGGGAACGCTGCTGTAGAATCGTCGCCTACGTTTGCCCCCAATTCGCAATCTGTTGTGTACGCAACGTGGGTGGACGGCGACGGCGGCGACATTTTTCAGGTCGACCTGAACGGCGGCGCGCCGCGCAATCTCACGCGTGCGCCAGCCCTGTACGCGCGCATGAACTACACGCCCGACGGATCGCGTCTCGTGTTTGCGCGCGCCCCGCGCCGTGCGCGCACGGTCGCCGTCGATGACGCGGGCGTGCAGCTGCGCACCGCTGCCGGCACGGGCTCCGAACTCAACGTCGAATTGCGATGGATGACTGCGACCGGTGGAACGCAGACTCCGATTACGGTAGTCGCCGACGTGGGACTGCTGCCGCAAGGCGGCTATGCGCATTTCACCGCCGACACGAGCCGAGTGTTCTTTCACGAAGCCGCTGGGTTGGTATCTGTGCTCTGGGACGGCTCTGATCGCAAGGTCGTGTTGGCAGGAGCGGCGCCCCACACGCGTCTGTCACCCGATGGGGTTCGCGTTTTAAGTCGAGCAGGCCGACGCGGGCACATCTATCTGTTCGAGTTGCCGCAGGTTTCCGATTCGCTCACCATCGATCCATCCATCGCGGCCACCGTTGTTCCCGTTCGCCGACTAACACGGGCAGACGGCGACTTTCCCACGTGGTCCCGCGACGGCCGCACCGCCGTATGGAGCACTGGGAGCGCCATTTTTGTTTACGATATCGCGAAGGGCGACAAGGCCACCGCCGATTCCGTCGAGGCCGCAGGCTCACGGAGTGCAGCGCCAAGCGATACGGCACGGCGCACTGGCGGCGCTGCCGATTCGACCACCCGATGGGCACCCGCGTACGAAGCCACGCGTTACGACGTCCGTATTGCCGTCGCGGTGGACAAGCCGGTGGGCATCGTAGCGTTGCGGGGCGCGCGGATTATCTCGATGAAAAGCAAGGAAGTCATTGAGAACGGCGACGTGGTCATCACGGGCGATCGCATCACAGCAGTCGGTGCACGGGGCTCCGTTACTATCCCCGCGGGCGCGCGCACCATTAACGTCGCGGGCAAAACCATCGTGCCCGGATACGTGGACGTGCACGCGCAAATCGCGGCGCCCAGCCAGATCCATCGCACGCTCGTACCGCAGTATCTCGCCAACCTTGCGTTCGGCGTGACCACCACGCGCGATCCCGAGTCGCCGTCGCATGACCTCTTTACCTACGCCGATCGCATTGCGACGGCCGATCTGCTCGGCCCGCGCGTATTCGCCACGGGTCCCGTGGCACTCGACTCTGCACTGACCGTGCGCACCTTGGCGGAAGGACGCACCTTCATCACGCCGTACGCCAACAGCTACACCCCCGGAAGCATTCGCGCGGACCTGAACGCCACACGCGCCGATCGTCAGCGCTTCCTGATGGTGAGCAAGGAACTGGGTTTGACAACCGTGGCGATGGGAACTCCCGATTTCAAGAAGAGCCTGAGTGCCATCGTGGACGGCTTTGCCGATCACCAGGCGGCTTACGAAATCTTCCCACTGCATGACGATGTCGCGAGGCTGATCGCGGAATCGGGGCTCACGTACACGCCCATGCTGCTGGGGCGCGTAGGCAGTCGCAATGGCATCGAGCATATCCTTGCCACCGAGCGTCCGCACGACGACGCCAAACTTCAACGGTACTACTATCACAAGGACCTGGATCGGCTATTACGCGCGCGCGGTACGTGGAACGTGGCCGAGGAGTATCCGTTTGACGACGTGGCGTATGGTGCAGCGCGGATTGTTGCGGCGGGCGGCAAAGTGGCGTTGGGTTCAAACGGCAGAGTGCAGGGGCTCGGGCTGCACTGGGAGATGTGGCTGCTGGCGAAGGGTGGCATGTCCAATCACGACATTCTGCGTGCAGCCACCACCGTGGGCGCCGATGCGATCGGCGTTGGGGCACAACTCGGCACCATTGAGCCGGGGAAGTTGGCGGACCTGCAGGTGTTGGATCGCAATCCACTCACCGACATTCGCAACACCAATTCGCTGAGGTACGTGATGAAGAACGGGCGACTGTACGACGCCTTTACGCTTGACCAACTCACGCCGACGGCAAAGAAGATGGACCCGCTCTGGTGGGCCGGCCTCGAGCCGTATGTGGGGAACCGCTGATGTCCATCACTTTACCTCAGACTGCATGTGGGGCATCGCTGATGTCACTCTCGCGCATGCCGCATGCGCGTCGCCCGCGGCGCGTGGTGCGCGTAATTGCCGCCTCGCTGCTCGCGACCGTCCTCGCGTCGCCCAACGCCTTGGCCCAGGCGCAGCCACGCGCGTACACGGTCGTCGATGGCGCCGCGCCGCGTGATCCCACCAACACGTTGCCGCTCAAGACCACGCGCATCGCGCGATTCACCACCGACGAAGGCAGCTGGATGTCGCTGTCGCTGTCGCCCGATGGTCGAACGATATTGTTCGACCTGCTTGGTGACTTCTACACCGTCCCGATCGCTGGCGGCAAAGCGACGCGCATCATGGGCGGCAACCAGCTCGACGTGCAACCCGCGTACTCGCCCGACGGAAGGCGCATCGCGTTCGTTTCTGATCGTTCGGGCAGCGATCAGTTGTGGGTGGCGAACGCCGATGGGTCCAACCCGGTCAGACTGTCGAGCATTCCGTCGGGGACCATTCCCTACCCTGTGTGGACGCCCGACGGCGAGTACATCCTCGCGGGCCAGCGCTTCTATCATCTGGCCGGTGGCGAAGGCGTGACCGTGCCATTCCCCGCCGGCGTCTCCGTATTTTCGCCCGACGGCAATACGGTGTATACGTCGGGAAACCGAAACGGCATCATCACGTCGTTCGATCGCGCCAGCGGGAAGAGTCATGTTGTGGTGAGTGCTCCGGCGGGCGCCATGCAGGTCATCATCAGCCCCAACGGCAAGCAGCTCGCCTACTTCACGCGTCACGACACGCGTACCGCGCTCATGCTACGCGATCTGGAGAGCGGGGACGAAAAACTGCTGCGCATCGATGTGCAGCACGATGCATCACAGCGGGGCGCGGGCTTTGGCGTCATGCCCAATCCGGCGTGGCTTCGCGACGGCTCAGGAATTCTCACGAGCTACGGCGGGAAGATCTGGAAGATCGATGTGACGACCGGCGCAGCTACGATGATTCCCTTCGCCGCGGATGTGGAGCAGTACCTGGGCCCACTGTCGCGCTTCCGCTACCCCATCACGGACACTTTTACGGCGCGCCAGATTCGCGACGCGGTACCGTCTCCCGACGTGAAGCGCCTGGCGTTTACGGCGCTCGATAAGCTGTACTTAACCGACCTCGCTGGTGGCACACCCACGCGCGTCACTACGGCGGCCAACGTGGTTGAGCACTCACCCACGTGGTCTTCCGACGGCAAAACGATTGTATTCGCTACGTGGACCGACGAAGCGGGCGGCGACCTGTATCGCGTCAATGCAGATGGTTCGGGGCTGCGCAAGTTGACAACGACGACGTCGTTTCACTTTCGTCCGGTTTTTTCGCCAGATGGACGGCGTATTGTGGTTGCGACCGGTCCATGGGTGCCCCGTCGCAATTTTGTGGATCGGTTGAGCGGCGCGATGGACGACGGTCCGTTGACCTTGTCGTGGATGCACGCCGACGGCGGCGCGCTACACGAGATTGTGGAAGTGGGCGTGGTATCCGCGATGCCCGATGGACCGCTCGCGCACTTCGGGCCGGACAGCAGCCGGATTCTGTTCGCGAGTGGCGGCGGATTGCAGTCCATCCGATGGGATGGCACCGACCGGCAGACCGTGTATAGCGGCGATCCAATCATGCTCTCGCCTACGGGCAGGTACGGTTTCGCCACAAACGCGCAAACGCATCGCATCTACGTCTTTCCCACTCCGGCCGTGGGCGGGTCCATCACGCTCAGCGCACGAGCCGACAAGCCTGCGGTACCATCGCAAGTGGCGATAGAAGTGGGCGGCGAGTTTCCAGGATGGACGCGCGACGGTAAGCACATGTACTTCTCGCTGGGCCGATCGTTTTTCCTGTACGATGTGGCGGCGGCCGCGCAGGCTCGCCTGGACTCACTCAAGCTCGCATGGCCGCGCCGACTGGCGGGTGACACCCTGCCGGTGCCTGGAGCGGATACGCTGCCCATGCGTCCCGCTTATCAACCGCGCCGCTTCGATATCAAGGTCACCATCGCGGGCTACAAGCCTACCGGCACGGTTGCACTCCGTGGCGCCCGCATCATCAGCATGAAGGGCAGCGAGATTATCGAGCGTGGTGACATCGTGGTCACCGACAATCGGATTGCGGCGGTGGGTCCAACGGGACGCGTATCCATTCCCGCCAACGCGACGGTCATCGATGTCGCTGGCAAGACCATCATTCCCGGATGGGTGGATGTGCACGCCCACACGTGGCCGTCCACTGAGGTACACAAAACCGCGGTGCCGGCGTTTCATGCAAATCTGGCGTTTGGTGTTACCACCATGCGCGATCCGCAAACCAACGCGAGTGCGGTGATCACGTACGGCGACCGACTTCGCTCGGGCGACCTTCTGGGGCCACGACTGTTCGGTACCGGGCAGGGGATCTTCAGCGGCGAGCAGGTGCTTACGCTGCAACGCGCACGCGAAGTGGTGAAGCGATACGCCGAGTTTTTTGAAACGCAAACGATCAAGCAGTACCTCGCGGGCAACCGTCGCACGCGTCAGCTGATCGTGACGGCGACGCGAGAGATGGGTATCAGCCCCACCACGGAGGGCGCTGGCGACTTCAAGATGAGTATCACCGAGATGCTTGACGGCTACGCGGGTCATGAGCACGCTTACGAAATCTTTCCGCTGCACAAGGATGTGGCGTTACTGTCGGCGGCCAGCGAGATCACCTACACGCCCACCTTGTTGGTGGCCTACGGCGGCCCCGAAAACAAGCATTTCCTGATCGCGCGTGAGAACGCGTACAATGAGCCCAGGCTTCGGAACTTCACGTTCCAGCCTGACCTTGCACGTCGCACCCGTACGGCCGTGTGGGCTCCCGAAGACGAGTTCATTTTCAAGGGCGTATCCGAAACAGCCGCGACGATTGTGAAACACGGCGGGCTGGTTGGTGTGGGTGCGCACCACGAGGTGCAGGGCATCGGTACGGCCTGGGATCTGATGCTGATGTCGGCAGGAGGCATGCCGCTGCACGACATCCTGCGCGTCGGCACAATATTCGGGGCTACATCGATCGGTTTGGATCGTGACCTTGGGTCTGTCGAGGCGGGAAAGCTGGCGGACCTGATCGTGCTTGACGCGAACCCGCTGGAGAACGTACGCAACGTGCTGCGGGTCAAGTACGTGATGCGCAACGGACAGCTGTTCGAGTCGGAGACGTTAAACGAGGTGTGGCCGAAGCCGCAAAAACTGACTACTTTGTCGCCAGGCTTTACGCGCGTGACGCCGGCACCCACGCGGTGGATCGCCG
>JANOKE010000991.1:0-1282 GCA_031419135.1 Gemmatimonadaceae bacterium | reverse complement strand
ACCGGCAGCGGCAAGACCGGACTCGGCATCGGCCTCCTCGAAGAGGCGCTGATCGACAAAGTGCCCGTCATCGCCATCGACCCCAAAGGCGATCTGGGCAATCTTGCGTTGCGATTTCCGTCGTTGGCGGCGTCCGATTTCCGGCCGTGGGTTGATCCACAACAGGCCGCCAATGCCGGCGTGTCCTCTGATGAATTCGCGCAGAAGCAGGCCACGCTCTGGACCGACGGTCTGGCTGGTTGGGGTGAGGACGGCGCCCGCATACAGCGTCTTGTAGATGCCGCCGAGGTGACCATCTACACACCTGGCAGTACCGCAGGGCGCCCGCTGTCGCTGTTGCGCGCCTTTGTTGCGCCACCGCCGGCGATACGGGATGACAGCGAAGCATTCCAGGAGCGTGTTGACGCGACAGCGACCAGTGTGCTGGCGCTGCTGGGCATTGACGCGGATCCGATTTCCAGTCGCGAACACATCCTGTTGGCGAATCTGCTGGCCGCGGCGTGGAGTGAAGGACGCGACCTCGATCTGGCGGGAATGATCGGCGGTATTCAGTCTCCGCCATTCACGCAGGTGGGCGTGATGCCGCTGGACGCGGTGTTTCCGCCGAAGGACCGCATGGAATTCGCGATGAAGCTCAACAATCTGCTGGCCGCGCCGGGTTTCCAGAATTGGCTGAAAGGCGAACCGCTGAATACCGCCAATCTGTTGTACGACGCCAATGGCAAGCCGAAGGGCTCCGTCATTTCGATTGCGCATCTCAGCGACACGGAGCGCATGTTTTTCATGACGCTGCTGCTCGCTGATATTCTGGCGTGGGTGCGGGCCCAACCCGGCACCGGCTCGTTGCGGGCAATCCTCTACATCGACGAACTGTTCGGGTATATGCCGCCGGTGGCGAATCCGCCCAGCAAGGTGCTGCTGTTGACGTTGCTGAAGCAGGCCCGCGCCTACGGACTGGGAGTCGTGCTCGCCACGCAAAACCCCGTGGATCTCGACTATCGCGGCCTGTCCAACACGGGAACGTGGTTTATCGGCCGCCTGCAAACAGAACGCGACAAGATGCGCGTCATGGAAGGACTGGAAGGTGCCTCAGGCGGACAGCCGTTCGATCGCGGGGCAATGGAGCAGACGATCGCCGGCCTGGGCAAGCGCGTGTTTCTCCTGCACAGCGTGCATGAGCCAGCACCCATCACGTTTGAAACACGCTGGACGTTGTCGTATCTCGCTGGGCCAATGACGCGCGAGCAGATCAAGCAGTTGAATGCGGCCCAATCGGGCGGTG
>JANOKE010000990.1:0-3610 GCA_031419135.1 Gemmatimonadaceae bacterium | reverse complement strand
AAGCGATCGCGGTAAATCAGGAACAGAAAAATATAGATGGGTATCTGCACCATGAGAGAAATTATATTGGTAGTGGCAGCCAACAGTTCGGTGGCATAACCGCTTAGCGAAGTGATTCCATCCTTTAGAAGTTGGTTTTGTTCCAGCATGGTCAATCCTAAATAGTCTTGAAGGGAATTGCTGATGTGATCAGCGAACGAACTAAATTTTGTTTCTAAGTTGGGCAAGTCTTGAACAAGGCCGCGCAGTTGATTTGCAATCAGGGCTGTCCGACTGGGCGCGTCTGCGCGATGACATTCAGAGAAACGGGCGCGGCGACGAGTGGCTGCGCATTGGTGGACTCAAGGGATTCGTGGATGGATCGTTGGGTTCGCACACCGCAGCGATGCTGGCGCCGTTCACGGATGCGCCCGGAGACAGCGGGTTTTTCGTGACGCCGCCGGACAGTCTCTACGCGTGGACCAAGGCGGCTGATGCAGCGGGCCTGCAGGTCATGGTGCATGCCATTGGCGATCGCGCGATTCGTACGCAACTGGATATCTTCGAGCGCGTCGCGAAAGAGAATGGGGCACGCGACCGGCGTTTTCGCATCGAGCACGCGCAGCACATCGCGCCGGCCGACATCCGGCGCTTCGGCACGCTCGGCGTAATTGCCAGTATGCAGCCGTACCACGCGATTGATGACGGACGCTGGGCCACCAACGTGATCGGACCGGAGCGCTCCATGGGAACCTACGCGTTCCGGTCGCTGCGCGATGCCGGTGCGGCGGTGGCATTCGGCAGTGACTGGTTCGTGGCGCCGCCCACGCCGCTGGAGGGAATCTATGCGGCGGTGACGCGTCGCACGTTGGACGACAAGACTCCCAATGGTTGGGTGCCCGAGCAGAAGATCACGGTTGAAGACGCGCTCCGCGGGTACACGCGTGGTTCGGCATACGCGGGATTTCAGGACGACAGACTGGGCGTGCTGCGCCCCGGCATGCTGGCCGATCTGGTGATGATCGATCGCGATCTTACCACGGTCGCGCCCGACTCGTTACGCACGGCGCGTGTGCTGTTAACCGTGGTTGGCGGACGCGTGGTGTACGAACGAAAGTGACGCTTTGCACCTCGCGGTGCAGCAAAGCAACCGGCGCACGTGCGTGGCGTCGCGCACTTCGCCCTTCCGTGTGGTGGCCTACCGTGCAGGCAAGGCTTGCACCGCCGCCAGAATGGCGGCATTTGTTGGCCGGATCTTGTAGTCGGTCTGCACGTCACGCCACCGCACGACGCCTTTCTTGTCGATCACGAACGTGGCGGGATGCGGAATGCCACGACGACTGCCGCTGGGATTCAACACGCCGTAGCGGTCAATAACCAAGTGCTCCGGATCTGACAGGAATGTGAAGTCGGGTTGTTTGCCGTCGGCCGCAATGCGACTGATGGCGATCCTGGTCTCGTTCTCGCCGTCAATCGAAATCACCAGAAGTTCCGTTTCCTTCTTGAGCGGTTCATCGAGCAGCGTGCGCAGCTCCTTGAGTTGGGCAACGCAGAACGGGCACCAGTATCCGCGGTAGAACACCAACACGACGTTCTTCTTTCCACGCAGTGAGGAGAGTGTCGTGGTGCCACCACCAAATTTGCTGAGCGTGAAGTCCGGAGCCGTCGCGCCGAGCGTGACCCGCTCAATTTCTGTGGGCGTCAGATCCTTGCCGTCTGCCGGCCCCAGCAACGGCGCAGCCTGCGCGCCAATCGTCGCCGACCAGAGCATGGTGAGTAGAAGTACGGCCTGTCGAAGGGAGCGAAACGTCGAGGTGAGCATTGTTGAAAGTGCCGGAAGGAAGGGGTTGGAGATTGCAGGTCCGATGGGATCTAGACGACGGGGGTGCGGAAAGTTCCCCAGGGAACTCAAGTGGCATGAGTCCGCTATCCTTGAGAGATGTTCAAAGACGCACCCGGGGCCCCCCGACCTACCACCGCACTGTTCGTGACCATGCTCACACCTCACGCCCCTGCACTCACCGCGCTCCGTCGGTTCGCCACGTTGGTTCGCTCAAGGATCGCGTGTGCGGCGGCCGTCTCGGCGCTGTGTACAGGGAGCGGAACGGCGATGGCGCAGGCGTTGGTGCCGAGCAACGATCCGAGTCCACACAGCGAGATTGCGCTGATCGGTGAGTACAAGAGTGTGCGTCCAGGCACGCGAGCCACAGTCGCGCTCCGCGTGACCATGGACGCCGGCTGGCACACGTATTGGACCAATGCTGGCGACGCGGGCTTCGCGATTGCCGCGCAGTGGAAAGCGCCTGCTGGTGTGACCGTATTCGCGTTGCAATTCCCCACGCCGAGGTTGTTGCCGCAGCCGCCGTTGATGAGCTACGGGTATGAGGACGAACTGGTGGTGCTCGCGGACGTCGATGTGCCAGCATCGATTCCAGTTGGATCGACGGTCCGGTTGTCGGCAATCGTCGATTGGTTGGTGTGCGCGGAAATCTGTCTGCCCGCCGGCGGCGACGTGGCCATAGAGCTTCCGGTACGCGCGCAGGAGCCGACCACCACACGCTGGTTGTCGTCCATTCAGGCCACGCGCGACCGATTGGTTCGCCCGTCCACCAACTGGACGACGAGCGCGCGACGCACCAACGACGGGTACGCTTTGGTCGCGCGTATCCCGAATGATGTTGTGCGAGCGATGCGCGCCCCGTATTTCATTGCCGATTCGATGACCGTCGTCAATCACTCGGCCGAACAGCGCGTGTTGATTTCCGGTGATACGCTGCGCATGGAGATTGTACGTTCGGCAATCGCGTCAGCACCGCCCGCGCATCTGCAAGGCGTGGTATTGGGAGATGTCGCCACCGGCTCACCGGGGTGGCGCATCGATGTCGCGCTATCGGACGTCACGCCAAAAATCGTGGCACAAAGTGTGTTCCCAGGGGGTGCGACCATTCAGCGTACCGGCGGTGCCAGCATGGCGGTGGTTGGGCGGGTCGCGTCGCCGGCGGAGCGAGAGGGAATCGTGGGTGTGCTGCTGGCGATGGGCGCGGCGCTATTGGGGGGATTGCTGCTCAACTTGATGCCGTGCGTGTTTCCGGTGCTCTCGGTAAAGATCCTCTCGCTGGTGGAGCGTGGCGGCGCCGAGGCGCGCGATGGTCGACGCCACGCCATGGTGTTCACCGTTGGCGTACTGTCGACATTCTGGGCATTGGCTGGTGTGCTGTTGCTGCTGCGTTCGGGTGGCACGCAGTTGGGTTGGGGATTTCAGTTGCAGTCACCAGCGGTTGTGGCGGTGCTGGCGTTCGTGCTGTTTGCGCTGGCGCTCAACCTGAGTGGGGTGTTTGTGCTGGGGGCCGGGCTGACGCGCTTGGGCGCCGTGGGCGGCGGAACGCGCTACTACGATTCGTTTCTTACCGGATTGATGGCGGTGGTGGTGGCCACGCCGTGTACGGCACCCTTCATGGGTGCGGCATTGGGTTTTGCGCTGACGCAGTCGGCCGTGGCAGGGATGGCCGTGTTCACTGCGCTGGGGTTGGGACTGGCACTGCCGTACATCGTGTTCGTATCCAGTCCGCAACTCATGCGTCGACTGCCGAAGCCTGGTGCGTGGCTGGAAACGCTGAAACAATTGCTGGCG
>JANOKE010000989.1:0-2619 GCA_031419135.1 Gemmatimonadaceae bacterium | reverse complement strand
CGCATTCTACGAGGGCGGCGTTTCCAATAGTGGAGAGTGCCCGCCTTCTGAGCATTTGTGTCGATTGTCACAAAGAAAGGGTAATTTTTCGAACTTTTTGCCCATGGTGACCGGTTATTGCCCACTGTGACCATGCTGAGCGTGGGTCTTCCGCCAAGCAATACCAAGTCAAGGGCAGACAAGATGGTTGATCGGCACGTCGAGCACCTCTTTGGACTTGGACAGCAATCCCAACGCTGGACACCTGCGCTGGTGTCCAGTAGTGCGAACAGCAGCACTCTCCGATGACGCGAGGCGGGTGAACCGTGGACTGTGCTTGGTCAATTCAAAGAATCCAGTGTGTCGTTGCAATCAGAGCGCGAAGTGCGTACCCACACGCCACGCCACGCCACGGGCTAGCGCGGCGGCTCTTTTTCGCGGCGGGCACCGCCACTACGCGCGCCGTGACGTTGTTGCGTGACTGACGCAGACCGGGACGGCCTCATCGATTTTGACCTGGCTGGTGGAAATTCGCCAGCAGCGGTGACTGAAGCGTGGGAGTCGGTCATGG
Source organism: Gemmatimonadaceae bacterium (assembly GCA_031419135.1). GTDB lineage: Bacteria > Gemmatimonadota > Gemmatimonadetes > Gemmatimonadales > Gemmatimonadaceae > Gemmatimonas. The sequence goes on along the minus strand of JANOKE010000989.1, from coordinate 2,069 downwards.
ATCGCGGCCGCGACCTATTGCCGTTATTTGACGGGTGTGATTTGGGCATGACAATCACGGTGGCTGCACATGCGTTGGGACTTCGCGACAAATCAGAGCTTCAGCATCTCCTCGTGAAGCGTCGCCTTCCTCCATTCATTCTGTTCCGCAACTGGTGCTATGTCGTTCAACTGGTTGACCGATTCTCGTCGACCAACGAGAAACTGGGAGGATGGGCGCAGCACCGTGGGTTAGCGACGTCGACCTACTACGACCTCGTCAAGCGGTCAACGGCGCGTACGTGGACGGACGTGGAAGGGCGCGGTCCCGTGTGGGCGCGCGCGAAAGCGTTGCAGACCTGGGCGCTATTTCTGTGAAATGTCATTGTTTGGAGTGATAGCGTGGAGAAAATCGTTCTCTAGACTGGAGCACGCGGGATACCTCGCAACGTGAGGACTCGATGTATGCGCCGATCGTCTGACCTGCTCGCACCGATTTCGATTCGCTGTCCGGCACTGCGGACGGTTGAACGGCGATGGAGTGGTGCCGCGCGTACGTTCATCGTTTGGGTTTGCGCTGCAGCCGCGACGAGCGGAGGCGTTGGCTGCAAGCAGCATTGTGTGGCGGGGAAGGACACGTTGCGGATGCCGCGTTAACAAACGGTCGCATGGCATTCGACTCGAAAGCACACTACTCGGGAGGCTCCATGGGTACGCGTACGCGTTCAAAGTATGGATTTGCGATGGCCATCGTCACGGCAATGTCTGTCACGGGTGCGAGCGTGAGGGCAGACGAAGACCCCAGCGACGGAACGGGCTGCCAGAACTACAACAATACCCTTTGCGGCTCGAGGACAAGCAGTCAGTGCGCTCGCTGGGAACGAGTCTTCTATCCTGCACTGAATCTGTGGGTGGACTGGTGTGCCGAACGCGAAGATGTGCAAATTCCGGTAAACGGGCCGGTCTATAGCAACGGACCGTAGGGAACTCACTGAGTTCGTGGATGACAAGTTTCTTCCCCAGACAGACGGCGGGCAATGGATCCCAAGCGAGCCAGTGTCGGTTGGGACCCTCTCTTGTCGCCGTATTGGCAGTACTCGCCTGCTCACCTGCGGAAACGCAACGGTGGCGGAGGCCCTTCGCTGAAGCGTCGAACGCGGAGCATTCGTTGGTGGCATTCGTAGTCAGTGACGAGAACGACTGTGCCGGAGCGGTGTTGGCGGCTGATATGCTTCGCTGGCCTTCGGTCCGAAGAAGCGTTTCGATGGGGGCGGTGCTGACATGGGGGTCCTCGGAGTCTGGCCTCCGAGACGCCTCGGCTGCAGCGGCAGCGTTAGGAAGTTCCGCGCGGCGCCCGTCAAGTGCAGAGCAACGCATGCTTGATGCGGTCGCGCACGACGGAAGGGCGATGCTGGTTGTGGTGGACCGTCGATCACGGTTGCGCCTCGTCACGTCGCTTTCCCACAACCTTCCGGAGAAGCGTGCAATCGTCGCATGGTTGACCACAACTCAGGGCAACAGCCAATGAGCCCCCTTCGCCGGGTCGATACGAAAGTCGGCGTGACGTTGATCGTACTCCTCACGCAGCTGGTGGCGGCATGCGAGTCGAATGGATCTCAGGCGGCCACACCGTCGGTGACCCTTGAGGTTCCCCAACCGGTGCCGGACTCGATCGCTGTCCCACACGCCGAGAAGGCCGCGCAACCGATCCCGACTCGTCGGCCACTCCCACAACTCGCCGTGCTATGGCGACGAGACGGCTCAGAGAACGATACGATTCTTATGGTTCCCCGTATCCACGCGGTCTCTGATCGATCGGTCATCATTGTCGATGCGGCGCGCCAGGCGATAGTATTGCTTGACTTGAAGAACGGATCAGTACAGAGAGAGTTCGGCCGTCGCGGGCATGGTCCAGGAGAGCTCGCGGACGCAGCGCGCATCGCCGTGGTTTCGCAGAGCAGCATTGCGATATTCGATCGCGAGAATGGCGCAATCAAGTCCTATTCTACCGATGGTGCGCTGTTGAGCGAGCACGCGGCCGGAATCTCCAGCATTGGATCGGCCTGCGCCCTCTCAGGAACTGCGGTGCTG
>JANOKE010000988.1:0-1843 GCA_031419135.1 Gemmatimonadaceae bacterium | reverse complement strand
GGCCACGTGCAACAGGCAACGCTCCGTTGTGAACGCATCGACATACGTGCCCGCATCACGCGGTGCGTCGTCGCGACGCGAATGCCGGGCGTGCCCTGATTGTCTGAGGTGTCGCGAAAGCTGCGGACGCGAACACGGAGTTCGTCAAACAGTTGTCCTGACGCGGGCGTCACGAGACTCGGCTGTGACTTCGGCACGCCGACTCTCAAGGCGATCCAGCGCTCTTCTTCAGCACCATCGTCATAGTGGCGTCGCACCCCGGGGTAAGACTCGCTCGGCCTTCCACTCCCACGTAGCCGGGTAACGACACCCGCACCACGTATACGCCCTTGCTGAGTGTAAACGGCTGAGGCAACGTGGCATCAACGCGCAAACTGTTGCGCGTGGTCTCGCCGTCCAAGCGCAGACTGGCTTCCGTGCCAACGGCGACAGGCGGTTCTGAACGCAGCATGACGGTGAGTGTCGCCAAGGGTGGCGTGTCGGTGATGGATGCCGGTGCAATGCCAGGTGGACACGTGCTCACGGTCACGCGAGAGGCCATCTCGCTGGCCGACACCACGGTGCGGTGACAACCGGCGCTGGCGGTGAGTGCCGCGAGCAATGCCACCGAGCTACGCAGTGCGGGCAGCAGGCTCACGCCGGACTCATGGCGCGTTCCGCTGCCGCTTCGGCGCGTCGCGCGTGCGTAGCCGCTGCGTCCACGCAGGCCCGTGCGTCGCTTAACAGTAGCGCCGCCGTGTCGGCCCCCGACGCATCCATCGACGCAATGTTCACGCGCACGTTGAGCGCCGCTCCCTTGCACGCGGCTTCGGCCATCAGTGCGGCCACCGCGGCGTCCGTCGATGCATTGGCGTTTCCGCGTTCCCCAACCGCGGCTGCCAACTCGGCCACTGATGCCGCAGCCCGCGCGGTTTCCAACGGGACTTCCGACGCGAAAATGAGTGCGTCGCGAATGGCCACGGCCCGCGCGTCGGCTGCTGCCTGCGGTTCGCGCGGCAACGCATACGCGGCGCGCACGTGCTCGTAGGCATCGGCGTCGCGCTGGACCAGCTCCGACAACTGTCGGCGCAACCCGCTGGCACGCAACGACAGCGCTTTCATTTCGTCTTCCACGGCCACGTACTTTTTCTTGCCGATGGTAAGCCCGGCCACCATCTGCGCCAATGCCGCACCGAGCGCGCCAGCCAGTGCCGCCACACTGCCGCCGCCGGGAGTAGGCGTGGGTCCAGCCACGCGTGACATGAATGCATCGACCGACTCGCCGCCGGCCACGAGGTCGCGCACCTTACGCTCAAGCAGCATTGAAGGTGAGTAGCCGCGCAGTTGCACATGACGCGCGCCGGCTTCCAGCAGCACGCGTTCAGGAACCAGTCCCACCAACTCACTCCATGTGGGCTGCACACCATGGGCGGCCGCTTCGGATTTCACGATTTCAAACACACGATGGAGCGGCGTTTTCTCCGTGTCGACCAGATTCATGGATACCTGGGCCTGGCCATCGACTTCGAGACCCAACCCCTTCACGTAGCGCAATCCTCCCGACGAACCACGAATGGCCTTCGCGACTTCCTTGGCGACCGGCAGGTTGGAGGCATCACCCAGATACACGTTGTAGGCCACCAGAAACGGACGGGCACCAATGGCCGTCGCACCGGCGGTGGGATGCACCTCCGTTGCGCCGAAGTCCGGTACGCGTTTGGGATTTACCCGAATGTCGTCGCGCAGTCCTTCGAACTCGCCACGACGCACGTCGGCCAGATTCTCGCGATCAGGACGTGTCGCGGCGCGTTCGTAGAGGTACACCGGAATACTGAGCTCGCGCGCCACGCGCGCGCCGAGTTCG
>JANOKE010000987.1:0-6439 GCA_031419135.1 Gemmatimonadaceae bacterium | reverse complement strand
GGTTCGCTCACCGTGGGCATGGGCGCGCAATTCGTGAGCTACGTGGCACCCACGGGCGCCACCTACGCCGACGTCGTGAAACCGGGCGGCACTCATCTGTCGGACAGTGGCGGGGTGTCGGCGTCCAGCACGGCACTGACGTTTGGCTTGGCGCGCACCATCAAAGGCGTTCGGCTTGGTGTCAGTGTGAAGTATGCCGAGGATCGACTTGGTGCCTCGCACGACGGGACGGTTGCCTTCGATCTGGGCATGAATCGCGTTCTGGGACCGGCGACCCTTGCCGTGGTGATTCAGAATCTTGGCGCCGGGCCACGACTTGATGGTATCAAAGGCACGCTGCCACGACGTATTGGCGTTGGCTACGGTGGATACCAGTCCTTCGCCGGTCACTGGGATATCGGCGCGCAACTGGCGCTCACGCTGGAGGGCGATTTGTTCGTGCGCCCCGCTGGTGGCGCCGAAGTCGCGTACGTACCCATTGATGGCGTGGCCATCACCCTGCGTCAGGGGTTTCGCCGGCCACGTGAGCGCGACGAGTCGCTTATCACGGCGGGCTTCGGTGTCACGGTCGATCGGATTGCGATTGACTATGCGATGGAACCGATGCGCGGCGGACGACCAGTGGCGCATAGGCTGGGATTGCGGATTCGGTAGGCGTAGGTGCTTTAAGACAGGAGACAGGAGAAGGGAGACGGGAGACGTCCAGCCGGCAATAAACATGCTGACCGGACGTCTCCCTTCTCCCTTCTCCCGTCTCCCGTCTTTTCACCCACAGGTTGGACGTCCCACTGGAAGTGGAAGAGTGCATGTTTTGGTTGTGCCATCATGCGTGATCACCAGCGTGGCCGTAGCGGTCCCGTTGTACGTGATGACTTCGCGACGCAAGGACGTGCGGGCCGTGCCGTCGACCGTCATGACCACTTTCATCGAGCGCACCACGGTGCCGGCGCTCGGATAGGTTGGGCGACCGCTTTCCACTGGAATGGTGAGACCGGATGTGGTGTCACCCATGGTGCGCACGGCGGTGAACGCCTTCCCGTCACGCGTCTTGCCGGTTGAGTTTTCCAATCCTTGCGCGGTGCCGTTCACCGTACGCAGCGTGCTGCCCACCGCCAGTCCGGTCACGGTGCGATCGGAACTGTTCTGTACCGTGGCGGTCACGCTGTCGCGACGTTGCACCGTGCCGTTGGCCGTCATGCGGGTGCGCACTGAATTTGTGGTACCGTCGTGGGTGGCTTGCGCCGTGCCGTTGGCGGTCTTGAACGTCAAGATGCGCGTGATGGTGAGACCGCCCCGGGTCACAGAAGCGCAGGTTACGTCTCCGGTGGCCGCTGCGAACGCGCAGGTGCTGGCGTCGCCGGTGGCAAAAGGACCGTGGCCCGGTCCGCGGCCCGCCGCAATGCCGCCCAGGAAATTGATATCCATGTTACCACCCATGAAGCCGCCCATACCTGGTCCGCCCATTGGGCCGCCACGACCGCGTTCCGGTTGCCACGGGAGACCCGCGGCGGCATCGCCGGCCGAAACACTGCTGGAAACTTCATTGAATCCGGCGGGGGCCGTTGTGAAGGCACTTCCCAGCGAAAACAGGTCGGGGCCAGTCGAATCGTTACACGCCGCCACTCCGACGAGCGTCGTGGTCAAAGCGATGGCGAGAGGTCGGATGCGAAACATTGTGGAGTCCTCGGTGCTGTCGGTGCAAAAGGCCGCGCGTATCGCAGCTTCACATCCGGCGTTCGTAGCAGTCAACACGTGATGGTCGGCGCACCCTACGCCAGCCCAACCGTCACACTCCGCTACTCTGCCAAACTCCCTGGCAAGAACACGGCAAGTCGTTCGCGAAGAATGCGCAGGGCGCGACTCATGTTTGCCTCGACCGCTTTTACCGACACGCCCAACTCCTCGGCGATCTCGCTGTAGCGCAGTCCGCGCTCACGGCTCATCACAAACACCTCGCGAGTTCGCGGAGGCAGGTCGGCAATCGCTTGCCTTAACGCCGTCTGCAGTTCGCTGGCCTGCACCTGTGAATCGGCAGGCTCGACCGGCTCGCTCATAGCTTCGACGTACACCACACTCTTCCGCTGTACGGCGAGGTGACGCAAATGATTGAGCGCCCGGTTGCGCACGGCTTGCATCAGATAGCCGGCCACGGAGCTGTCTGGCGCGAGTGCCTCCCGACGACGCCAGAGCTCAAGAAAGACGTCCTGAGACAGCTCCTCGGCAACTTCGACGTCCCGCAGCACGCGACTGGCCGAGCGAACGACGGGCTCGTACCACTGTCGAAAAATTGCCTCGAACGCGTCGTGGTCGCCACCGCGCAAACGGGCCAGCAGATCGCGATCGTTCGGGCTATCGGTCACGTCGAGCGGTGGGAAAGCGAGAGAAAACCGGGAGGCCATCCTCCACGGCGCTACCAATAGGCCGTTCCGCTCCGCAGGCACGTCGGGCAAGGCGTCCGAGTATACTATAGCGTCACGCACCTGTTTCGCGGGGGGGTAGGGGTAGGGTGCCGCGTCTTTTCCGTGTTCAGAGGTCATGCACGACGAATCCCGTCAGCCGGATATGAACGCTCTAGCGCCCGACTGGGACGCTCTCGCTCGCTTTGTCGCGGATGAAAGCGACCCAGCGGAAGTTCGAACGGTAGAAGCCTGGTTGGCCACCCATCCTGTTGACGCCGCGCTGTTGGGCACTGTTAAGACGCATGGCGACATTGCCGAGGCCAGCGTTGCCACACCGGTGCACGTGGACGCGGCATGGCATGCGGTGCGGACACGCATGGCGGAATCGACGGGCCAGTCGGCCACCAATGCCGCGCTGCGAACCGAAGGTCTGTCGGTCATTCGCGGTGATGCGCCTCGTGGTGGTGTGTCGACCAGTCGCCGGGATGGTAGCCAGTTCAGGATGAAGAGCCGATGGGGACGCATGACGTTTGCTGCGGCGGCGATGCTGGTGGTGTTTGCGGGTGTCAGGGCGTGGCAGGGTGGCGATGCGCCGTTTGAACGCGCGCAGGTGCTGACCACGAACGTGGGACAACGCGATTCGCTCACCTTAGCCGATGGAACTCGCATCGTGCTCGCGCCGGGAAGTCGGCTCACCGTAGCCGCGGGTTTTGCGGATGGTGACCGTTCCGTCGCGCTCGAAGGCGCGGCGTATTTCGATGTGCAGCACGATGACGCGCACCCGTTCACGGTGCACGCGGCCGGCGCGGAGATTCGCGATATCGGCACACGCTTTACCGTAAAGACCAACGGGATCGGTGGCGTGTCGGTTTCTGTGACGCACGGAATCGTGGCGGTGCGCGAGTTGGCGTCATCAACGCCAACGGCGGTGGAGTTGCATGCGGGCGATCGCGGTATCGTGAGCGCCGGCAACGTCGCGGTCACGCGCGGTGCGGTGACCGACGATGAGTTGGCGTGGACGCGCGGGCAATTGAACTATCGCGATGCACCGTTGTCGGAGGTGCAGGCCGATCTCAAACGGTGGTACGGCATCAATCTGTTGGTGGCGGATTCGGCCTTGTCACAGTTGACGGTGACCATGCAAGTACCGCAGGACGCCGCGCGTGTGATCAGCACCATTGCCGCGATGTTTGGCGCCAGTGCCGAGCAGCGCGGAGACACGGTTATCCTTCGTTCGGCGGGACGCGGCACGATACCCTGAGGCGCGCATGCAGTCACGACACGGGATGCGACAGTTGATGGTCGTGGGCGCGCTCGGATTGACGATCGCGCCCGCCGCATCGGCGCGTGCGCTGTCCCGTTCGGCGACTCCGGCGTTGCTCCCGCGCGATGAGCCCACATGCAGCAGTCGGGTGAGCGTCGCCGATCGCGCGTCGTCATGGGCGGCGCCACTCGATCGCATTGTGACGGTCCGAATGCCCGATGCGGCGTTACGCGATGCGCTCGATCGCGTGGCCGCATTGGCCAACGTTGAGCTGTCGTACAGCAACGAACTGCTGCCCGCCGGGCGTCGCGTTTGCCTCACGCTCGACCGGGTAGCGGTTGGCGCGGTGCTCGAAACGCTGCTGGCCGGCACTACGCTTCGGGCAATCGTGGTAGGCAGCACCCAGGTTGTGCTCGCACCATCACGTCCGGTCGCGGCGGGCCTCTCGATCGCACCGCTTATCCGGCACGCGAGTGTGCTCGATCGTGTGGTGGTCACGGGCACGCCCGATGGGGCACCTCAGCGTGGGTCGCCGTTCGCGCTCGAAGTCATTGATGGTGCGACCTTGGCCCGCCAGCGCGCGACGTCCCTTGGTGAGGCGCTTGATCTTGCCGTGCCAGGTGTGTGGACTTGGAGCAGTACGGCGGGAACCCTGTCGGCGCGGTATGGCAGTATTCGGGGGGCGAGTTCGTTTGGGGTGAGCGCGCCCAAGGTGTATCTGGATGGCATCGAAGTGGCGAATCCGTTGCTGGTCACACAACTCGATCCGGCGCGCGTCGAGCGGGTTGAAGTGATACGCGGACCGCAGGGCGCGGCCTTGTACGGCGCCGATGCCATCAGTGGGGTTGTGAATATCCTCACGCGTCACGACGGCACCGCCAGTGGCAACCTGACCCTGCAGGTGAACAGCGTAGCGGGTGTGGCGGCAACCGACTACGCGCCCAAGACACCATTCGTACAGGAACACGCAATCGCGTTGCGCGGTGGCGGCGGTCGCCGCACGTTCGGGCTCGGGCTCAACATTGGCACGGTGGGGGAGTATCTGCCAGGCGCATCCGAACGGCGTCTGTTGGCCGATGGTGATGTGCGCGTGGTCCTTGCCCGCGCCGTGCTTACCGGCACGGGCCGCCTGTCGTTGCAAAAGGCCAACGCCAGCAGCGCGTTGGTGTTTGGCGGCGCCAGTCCTTCGTTTGGTACGACGTCGCGCGCGAACGTGATCACGTCGAGGCCGCCGGGCATGCACGATTCACTGGCCGTACGTCGCCCGGCCATCGACTCCACCAATGTCGTCGGCGACAGCGCGACTGGGCAGGACATGACGCAGTACACGCTTGGCGGAACGGCAACGATCATGCCGTCGCTGCGTTGGACGCAGACCGTGATCGTGGGAGTGGATGGCTACCGCATGAAGGGATTGTCGACGGCTGGTTTGCCCATGCCGTCCACGTTCGGCAGCGCGCTGGTGGATGGACAGGGCGGTGCGGATCGCGGGACGTTCCGACTGCGCGCGGTTGGCCGGTACGATCTCTCCGATCGCACGATGCTTGCCCTTACGTTCGCCGGTGAACAGGCGTTCACGCGGGAACTGATTGACCGCGAGGGGCTGACGCAAGTCGCGCGCGTGTACCTGGGGTTCGGCGCGAGTGCGCAGGCGCTAACGCGTGGTGCGGTCCCGCAGGCCCTCGTGACGCGATGGGGCAACAGCGGGGGCCTCACCGCACAGGCCAACCTCGCCTGGCGTGACCAACTCTATCTCGTCGCCGGCGGTCGGGCGGAACGTACCGTCGGCTTTGCGAATGCTCCGCAAAACGCCGTGCTCCCGATGCTTGGCGCGGCGTACGTGCGTGACGTGAATGGGGTGGTGGTGAAGGTGCGTTCGGCCTATGGAACCGGCATTCGTCCGGCATCCAGCCTTGCCCGAAGCACCACGTGGATGGGGCGTGTCGTGAACACGAACGCGACGTCGCTGCAACCAGAGTCACAAACGGGGATCGAAGCCGGTGTTGATGCCGTGTTCAGCCGAGGGCTCTCGCTCCACGTGACCCGATTTGATCAGCGCGCGTCGGGGTTGATTCAGCCGGTCGCCGGCACGTCAACGTATGTCACCGCCTCGGGCACCGTCGTGCGACGCATGTCGTACACCCTGGAAAACGTCGGCGCCATCACCAACCGCGGTTGGGAATTGCAAGCCCGCTCGAGCGTCGATCAACTCATGCTCGCCGGTTCGGTCACACTGGTGAACAGCCGAGTCGATCAACTGGCGCGGTTGTACGGCGGCGACTTGCGGGTGGGCGATCGTATGCTTGATGTGCCGGCCCGCACATTCAGTCTGAGCGCGACGTGGGCGGCATCGCGATGGAGCGCCAGCGCCATGATGACACGGGCGGAGGATTGGATCGGGTACGATCGCATCCGGGTTGGCAACGCGTTGCAGGATACCAGCCGCGATCAGCAGTTGAATGGCCGCCAACTCCGCAGCTTCTGGCTCAATTACGGCGGCGTGACGCGCCTGCGCGCCAACGTGAGCTATCGACTCGTTCGCGAATGGTCACTGCTGTTGGGAGGCGAGAACCTGCTGAATGTGCAGCGCGGTGCGCCAGACAATGCGACGGTAACAGCCGGACGGACGGTCACCTTCGGGCTGCGAACGGGGTATTGATAAGGATACGGCAGACGGGAGACGGGAGACGGGAGACGGGAGACGGGAGACGGGAGACGGGAGACGGGAGACGGGAGACGGGAGACCGGAGACCGGAGACGGGAGACGGGAGACGGG
>JANOKE010000986.1:0-4808 GCA_031419135.1 Gemmatimonadaceae bacterium | reverse complement strand
GTCGGGACGCCCGACGAGATGAAGCAGTTCTGCGCCGTGCTGCCGGGGTTGTTCGCTTAGAATCGCTCGCTGCTTGAATTTCCCCTCCCGGACGTCGCACAGGATCACCGTTGACGTCCAGCGACTGACAAACACCATGGTGCGCATCGTATGAGCACGACACTGTCGACAGGTGCCACAGGCCTGCCGCTGCCCCTCGACGTGGCGCTGGCGCGCATGAAACTCAGCGATGCGCTTCCGCCGCTGTCGGACGTACTCAACCGCGTCGTCACGAACCGGAATGTGCTGCAGGACTTCACGCCGCTCGATACGTGTCTCGAGTCCCAGCTGTCGAACGAATGCTGGCAGAGCGCAGGGCTGCAGCTGTTCACCGAGAACGACGTTCCGTATGCAATAAACAACAACAGCCAGCTCTCCGACCAGGTGAGCGATACGCTCTTTCGCAACTGTGCCGAGTTCGAGCCGACCGACCGCCTGGCTGTCCTTGAGTGCGGAGCGGGAACCGGACTCTTTGCGCGCTACTTGCTGGATGCGTTCCAGGCGCGCTGCCGCGAGGCGGGGCGAGACTACTACGATCGCCTCACCTACTACGTCACCGATGGATCGCGGCGCACCGTGCAGCAGTGGACTGAACTCGGCCTGTTCGCCACGCACGCAGACCACGTGGTGCTTGGCGTATGCGACGCGATGCAGGCCACGCATTGCGAGCCGCTCGACGGCACGTCCATCGCGCTTCCTGCCATGCGCGCCATTTTCGGCAACTATCTGTACGATACCTTGCCATCCACCGTAATTCGCCGCGGGTCTGAGGGATGCGAAGAACTCGTGGTGCGCACGCGGCTGGTCGAGGATGCCGATCGACTCAAGCAGTACACGCCACTTGCCGTCGACGAGCTGCGCGCGCTGGCGAACGGCACGGCTGGCAACGGCGACCACCGACCCGACCGTTCGGCGCTCGCGTCACTGGTTTCGTGCTTCGACTACGAAACGGCGTTCCGTGCGCTCACGCGTCCGTTGCCCGGAGCCGAAGAGGCACTGGCAGTTGGCGCGGGGCTTGAGCGCGTGCTGCTTAGTCATGGTGCACTGCAGTGCATGGATGCGTGCATGGCGCGCCTCGATCCTACCGGATTCCTCATTGTCAATGACTATGGTCCCGTTCAGTCGGACCAGATCGCGACACAAGCCGTGTCTCAGCGATTCGGACGCACCATTGCGACTGGCGTCAATTTTCCGCTGCTGCAGCATCATGCCTCCGCGCTCGGTTGGGTCATGATCAAGCCGGACGAGGACGACGCGCGATCCATTCACACACGGCTCATTGCGTCGACACGATTGCCCGGGACGTTTGAGGCCTTCGCGGAACAGTTCGGTTTTCAGGAACAGCAGTTCGAAAAACTGCCGGACGAAGCGCGGCGTCACATGGAAGCCGGGCGCCAGGATGAAGCGATGGCCTGTTATAAACGCGCGCTGGCGCATCATCCCAACGACTGGCGCCTGCTCGGCGAAATTGCGGAATTCCTCATTCGGAGCCTGTCCGACTACGACGCCGGGCTTTCCGCCGGGAGAGCGGCGCTCGCTATCAATCCATGGTACAGCCCGTGGCTCTGGAACGTTGTTGGTGATGCGTTGTTCGCGACGAACGCCATCAGTGAGGCGCACGAGGCATACCTGCAGGGATTCCGCATCGATCCCAATGACGTGCGCACCAATCTGAACCTTGCATACACACTTGGCAGTCTCGCCCGGCACGCCGAGGCGCTCGATGCACTCGCGCGTGGCCTCGCCGCTGATTCGGCAGGCATTTTTCGCGATCGGTTATTCGAGAAACAGCAGAACATCCTGGCCATGCTGGCGGCCAAGGCGGCAGGCGAACAGGAATGGCTGAATCGACGCGCCACAAGGCTGCGTGGCTGATCCGGGCAAACGGGGCGCGCGCGGTGTGGAGCTCCTGCCTTTGATTCAGCGCGTCGTTCGCAGCCGGTACAGGTGCGCGGTGGTGGGAACCAACAGGTCACCGTTGCCTGCGAGAACCGGCGGACCGGCCACGCGCTCTCCGGAAAACCTGAACAGCGTGTGCGCGCGTCCGGTGGGATCGATAGCGCTCACTTCCTCACCTGCAGCTACCAGCACCTGATCGTCGGTGGTGATACCAATGCCTTCGATGGCACCCTTGGCACTCCATTGCCAGAGTGAGCGACCGTCCGGTCCAAAGGCGTACAGCGTACTCGCGTTCCAAAGGTAGACGCGCCGATCATAACCAATCGCCGGCGGCGCCAGCGGCGCGCCCAGACGTCGATCGAGACCGACGTTGACGACCCGTCTGCCGTCAGGCGTCACGATCCAAAGCGCGCGATCGTTGCCGTGGGCGCTGACGATGTGCAGCCAGCCGCTTTCATCGACCGACAGCAACACCGGAGCAAGACCTGGGGCGGCAAACACGCCCTCGAGCTGGAGATCACCGGACACGATGGCGATGTGATCGGCGGATGCGACGGCTGATTTTTCACCCGACATTGCGGTCAACATGAACGGATCGTTGAAGATCAGCGTCTCCGAACGTTTCACCGACAGGAGAATCTTTGCGGGATTGGTGGTGACTCCGCTCATTTCCAGCAGATACACCACCCCCATGGTAGGCTCGGTTGGCGGATGGCCGAACAACCGATGTTCTACACCGGAGATGAGGACTTTCCATCCCGCGCGATTCATAAGCGGAAATGAGAACCCTTCCCCGAACGCCAGCGGCCATCGGAACTGAAGGTCGCCCGTTTCCAAAGAGCGCGCTTCAAGGTTGTTGGCCTGACTCACCAGGTAGAAGACATTCGTGCTGCCATCGGCGGTAAGGGCGCTGCGCCCCATTTGTCCACTGGCAACCAATGCCCCGTTGTCGCGCAGCAGGAACCAATCGCCAGCCTGCACGAGCACGTGATCGCGCCCTTCGAGTACCACTACCGGTGTGCCATCGACCTTGAGTGGGTGGCTCCACACGGCCGACCAGGAGCCGCCGCGCAGCGCCACCGGAAGGCGCGCGTTCTGCGCGGTGCTGCCGAGGAAGCGCACGACGCCGACCTGTCCCGGCGTGGCGCGCTGGCGAGCCGGCATCGGGGCGTCCTGCACGGACCCCAAGGTGAAGGCGACATTCTGCGGCGAGGCCAGACTGATCTGGCGTTGGATGCTCAGCACTTTACCGCTCCGGAGCGAATCGGTCGTGGATCCCTGCCTGGTTGGCGGGGGCGGACTCCGTTGGGCCTGGCACGAGATGGCGGACATTGCGCCGCACAGGGCGACGATCGGGGCCAGCCGTAGCCGCGCGCGCCACCGGCCGCGCTCATATAACGTTTGCATTCTTCTTGATCACCACCTTGGCGATCTCCGTCAGGTCTGCCGTCTGTATGCCAACAGGGTTGAAGACTGCACCGAGCATTTCCTGGAGGAACTGCTGTGTTTGCGTGGCCAGATCGGCATTAATGGTGGGCGCGGTGAAGTCCGCCGCCATGGTGAAGGCGTGCTTGCCCTTCCAGGCCGGGGCGACGATGGCTTTGCCGACCTTGCCGGCATTGTCCACGACGTTGGCGGCGACGTGCACGCCGAACGTGGCACGCGACGACTTGTATTGCGCCGGGTAGGTCGCCTTGTACGACGCGGTCAGATCGGTGTTCGAGATGATGAAGCGAGGAGACACGCGCAGCGAGCCTTGGTTGATCGTGTAGTCCTTGACACCCGCGTCGGTCTGGACCTTGGCCACGCCCGACACCGTGAATTTCCCGTTTGTGGTCAGGATCTCGTTCCGCATGATATTGCGAATCTGCGCAGGGCTGAGTGCGACGCCGACCGGAAAGGTGATGTCGATCTTGATGATGATCGCGAGGAATGCATCCACCGGCGGATTCGGCAGCAGGTTCACCGTGTAGTGATCCTTGCCCGCGGCATGCAGCAGCAAATCGAACTTTCCGTGCGCGCCACGCGACCGGTTGATCGCTGTCTTGAAGGGCCAGTGCACGTAGTTGCGCTGCGGGAAGTTCGGATGTCCCGGCACTTTGTAGTCGGGAAGTCCGCCTCCGAGCTTGGCGAAGAACGGAATGCCGCTCTGTTTCCTGGCGAACTCCGCGTTTTGCCAGAAGTAGCGGTTCCGCGGCACGTTGTTCTGCGCCATCATCGCGATCGGAGCGGTACTGGCGGCGTGCGCCGCGCCGAACAGGCTCGCGGTCAGGTCATGGAAAAAGCCATCGGACACGAACTGGTCGCCCGGCGAATTGTAGCTGATGCCGCTGGCGCCGTGCGAAGCGTGAAACAGGCGCTCCGAGTATTCGTCGGGAAACGAATTGGCGTGACCGTGCTCGTGGGCGAGTGTGAAGTCGTTGCTCGAGAAACCTGGCGAGGGCACGTCCGACGTGTCGTCCACATTGCCCTGGCCGCTCACCGACCCCATCGACGCGCGACCGCCACCCATGTTGTCGACCACCAGTTCGATGTGGGCGGATGCAAGATTGGGAACGCCCTGCACGAAGTGAATCACTTCGCCCTTGTGGGGCGCAACGCCGTCCTGCGGCACCAATTCCGCCCGCGCGGGGCTCACGCCGTCCGTTCCGTTCCAACGCCCCATGATGTTGTTCGCCGCATTCTGCATGAACAACTTCTGCGCGCCGGGGTTGCCGCTGTGCGCCGAAGTGGCGTTGAAAGTGAGCTTGTATCGGGTCAACTGCATGTTGAGGAAGAACTCGTCCGCCCCAATGCGATCGGCGCACCGTACGAGGACCATGTCGAACCGTCCATACCGCAGCACATTCGATCCCGTTTTGGTGAACGCC
>JANOKE010000985.1:0-5251 GCA_031419135.1 Gemmatimonadaceae bacterium | reverse complement strand
TCGAAGAGTGGCGCATCGTCGAGGATCCACTCCACGGGAAGTTCGACCATGCCCGTCGGCTTGCCGTTCTGGAGCAACTCGTACGGGCGATCATCGGCCATGAGCGAACTCTCATACCGGAAGCCCATATCACGCAGAATGGTGAGCGTGTTGGGACTGAAGTTCCAACTCGGCGCGCGGTAGCCCGTGGGTTTCACACCCGTGAGCTGTGTCAGCTCGGCCACGGCTTTGGTGAGCAAGGCACGTTCTGCGGAATCGGGGAGTGTGGTGTTGAGTTCATGGATCCAGCCATGCACACCGAATTCGTGCCGGCCGCTCTTCTTGATCGTATCGGCCATGTCGGGCGTCAACGCCAGGCTGACCGACGGAATGAAGAACGACGCCGGGATCTTGTGGGTGTCGAGCAGCCGAACGATGCGTCGCAGACCCTGCCGCGCACCGTACTGCGCCTGTGACAGGGACGCGGGGGTTGGTTCGCCAAAACGCAACGCGACCGTCTCATTGTCCACATCGAATGAGAGCAAGACGGCTACCCGCGCGCCGCCGGGCCACGACGGCGGCAGCAGGTCACGCCCCGCGCGCACCGCGTTCACCACGGTGCGCACCGAATCCATGGTCCACTTCCACCCCGGTGTGGCGGTGGTCTGCGGCACGGGTTGCGCCTGCGCGAACAGCGACAGCGGCGCGAAGGCCAGCAACAGCGGAAGGGATCGCATGGGGGGATGTCCGGAGGCGGGAGTGTGCGGGACGCGTTGCGCGTTTACGACCGCTGTTGCCGAGCGCGCGTGAGGTGCGGCACGATGCCGAGCAACCGCTCGATCAGCATGAGTTGCGCGCGATGATGCATCTCATGCTCTTTGACGCCCAGCAGCATCTCGAGACGCGTCTTGCTGCCACCGGGCCAGCTCACCAATTCGTCCAACTGTTCGTCACTCATGGCTTCCAGCTGTAGCGCGAACGCTTCGCCATTCGCAATCAGCGCATCAACGATCTCGCCTTTCGCGGTGAGTGCGGCGGCCAGTGCGGCGCCCTCACCCATGTAGCGCATGAAGTCTTCGCTCACCATCGCTTGCTTCATGTCCACGAAGTGAAGCTGGGTGGCCCAATGCGTGCTGGTCGCCAGATGCGCCAGCATTTCGCCCACCGACATCACGTCCGGGGTGGCCTTATACTGGTAGTCGCTTGCCGGAATGTCCTCAGCAATCTGGATCGTATTTTTCCGCACTGTGCGCCAACTGCCGGCCATCTCGGGTGCACCGTAAATGCTCATATACAGGATTCCTGTGGGAGGTGTGAAGTACGCGGCGCAAGGCGGTCGGGGGGACAGCCCGGAGACTTCCGCTGCGTCGCGACAGGAACATACTTTGGTGATGCGGCGCTCGCTCGTTCTCTCCTTCGTGTCCATCGTAGGCGCCACTCCGGCTGTTGCCCAATCTCGACCGGTCACGCCCGTCCCCGCTACGATCGCGACGCCACTGGCTATCGGTGAGTCGTTTACCGTGACCTCGGCGATGCTGGGCGAGGTGCGTCGAATCAACGTGTATGCGCCGCCGGGTTATGTTGAGTCACCGAGCGTCCGGCTACCGGTTCTGTACATGCCCGATGGGGGGATTGGCGAGGACTTTCTGCACGTGGCCGGACTGGTGCAGGTATTGGTGGGCAACGGCACCATGCGGTCGATGTTGCTGGTGGGCATCGAGAACACCGAGCGTCGGCGTGACCTGACAGGTCCGACCACCAACGAAGACGACCGGAAAATCGCGCCCCGCATTGGCGGGTCGGCCGCGTTCCGCGCGTTTCTGCGCGCTGAATTGAAGCCGTTGATAGCCACGCGGTATCGCACCTCCGGCGAGACGGCGATCGTGGGCGAATCGCTTGCCGGGTTATTTGTTGTGGAGACGTTTCTGCGTGAGCCCGCGTTGTTCGATACGTACCTGGCGTTTGATCCGAGCCTCTGGTGGAACAATGCTGAGTTGGTAGAGCATGTCGGCGATCTGATGCGTTCGACGTCGCACTTGGGTGTGATGACGAATAAAACGCTGTTCCTCGCCAGCAGCTCCGAGGCGAGTATCTCCGGCCATACGCAACGACTGGCCACGGCTCTTGAGCGGGGGGCATTCCCGCGTGTCCGCTGGGAATACGTACCGATGCCTGAGGAACGCCACGCCACCATTTACCATCCGGCCGCGCTGCGCGCGTTTCGCACGGTATTCAAGCCGCCGATGTCGCCGCGGCCGAGCAAACACTGAGCTCGAGACGGTGGAGCCAGTAAAAAAGTTCGAGTGGTGAGGGGCTGAGGCGTGAGCAACTGAAGGGGTGAGGGTGGAGCGGTGAGGGGAGAGCAAACCCCTCTGCCCTCGCCCCTCACCGCTCCACTCTCACCCCTTCAGTTGCTCACGCCTCAGGCTCCTATCCGGCAAACGTATACGCGAAGCCGGCCTTCTGCGCGCGTTGCACGGCGACAACGCCGGCCGCCGCCATGCGCGCGCCAGGAATGAGATTCGCGGCGAGATCCGCCTCGATTTGTTTCACGTTGCCCGACTTCCCGGCAAGTTGCTTGGCAAAAAACGCCGTGGCCGCGCCGCAGATCGCGAACTGCACGCCGTGCGAACGAATGCCGGGCAGGTTGGCACCCGCTTCACCTTCGATTTCTTCGTGCAGCAGGAAGTTTCGAGTGGCCACTTTCTTCGTAGTGGGGTCAGTGATGCTGAGCATCGAGACAAAGGCCGGGTACTTCGCCCACATCGCGTCGTTGTAGCCGAATGGCGTCGCGAAATGACGGAAGCAAACCACGATGCTGTTGTCGGCGTCCTTCGTGCCGAGTTTTTCGGCGCTGAATTTTACGAGGTTGCGGGCGAACATCACGCCGTCAGGCGCACCGGCGATGGCGCTGCAGTCGTAGATAACTTTGTTGACGCCCTTCATGCCACCAAACCACGTGTCCAGTTCATCTGCGACTGGTGCGGCCTCGGCGACCGAAGAGAGAACGGCTCCGCTGCCGATGGCCGCGCCGAATGCGGCAGCGCCAGTGGCCAAGCGGGTGAGGAACGAGCGGCGGGGAACGGAGGTGTCGTTCATGGCGTACCTCAGTGAGGCGGGCCGGCTTCACGGGCGGATGCGAGTCGAACCGGTCCGGTGGGTGCCCGAAAATGCAGTGTTCCTGGCGGGTGTCAAGATGGATTCGGAGGGTGTCCAATCATATCTCTGGCGGCGCGTGTTGCGAATCGACGTAAGCCCACGCACTCGCTCCCGATTGAAGCACCACGGCAACGCGCTTGACAGCCGCCACCTCGTAGCCGTCAGCCTTCTGAATCTCGACCGGGGTTACGGCAAACACCGTTCCGGATATCTGATCAGCCGCGCGTCCTGTGAAGGCGGCCATGTGGTGGGTTGCCTTTCCGCTGAGCGCCACAACTGCGGGGTCGTCGATCGTCAGCGAGACCAGTTCAAACGCCGCCAGGGTATCGGGCGTACCCGCCAGCCGCCGACCAAAGGTCGCGATTTGCACGGTCTCAAGCTGGAGGGTGCCGTATGCGAAGAGCAATTCCATCGCACGATATACCCGTTTGGATCGATTTCGGCACTATGTTAGGCAAAGGTCAGGCGCGCGCTGCAGCTTGCCGTTGACGGGAATTCCTCTGGAGGAGTGGTTCATGAATCGCCGAACACTTGTGTTTTTGACACTGGGCTGCGCCGTGAGCGCGTCGGCGGTGTTCGCGCAAACGCCGCAGGATCCCTTTCCGACACCGCTGCCGGTGAGTGACGGCGCGATCCGCGTTGGGGTTACCGAGTTCGCAACGCTCCCGGACATTGCTGGCGTTGCGCCACGCATGATGCGCATGCTTGATGTGCCTGGTACCCGGCGGATGTTCGTCAACGACCAACGCGGCCCCATCTACTCGGTGAGCTACGACGGACGGACGGTGACGCTCTATGTTGACGTCACCGATCCGCAGTGGAACGTTGGTGTCCATTCGCAAGGCCGGGAGCGCGGCGTTCAGGGGTTTGCGTTTCATCCGCAGTTCGCGGAGCGCAACCGTCCGGGATTCGGGAAGTTCTACACGTGGAGCGATGTGCGCGACACCACCCCAGCGCCCGACTTCACGCCCAGCGGCGGTGGCCACACGCATCACACCGTGCTCCACGAGTGGACCGCGCGCACATCAGGCGCCGCCACGTATGATGGCGTACCGCCGAGGGAGCTCATGCGGTTCAAGCAGCCGTATGCCAACCACAACGGTGGCATGATTGGCTTCAACCCACTCGCGCGTTCCGGGACGGCGGAGTTCGGCCTGCTGTACGTTGGCATCGGTGACGGCGGAAGCGGCGGCGATCCGAATGGGCATTCGCAAAATCTTTCGTCAGGTTTTGGTAAGCTCTTCCGCATCGACCCGCTGGGTAAAAACAGTACGAATGGCAAGTACGGCGTTCCGGCGAAAAACCCTTTCGTCAACGACGGGAATCCCAACACACTCGGCGAAATTTTCGCGTATGGTATTCGCAATCCGCAGCATTTTGCGTGGGATCGAAAGAATGGGCGAATGTTTCTCACCGATATCGGCCAGAACACTGTTGAAGAGTTGGATACGCTCAGCGCTGGCGCCAACCTTGGTTGGAATACGTGGGAGGGAAGTTTCCGCTTTGCCGCCCGGGGTGTGGCGCTCGACAATTCGCGGAGCGACTCCACCATCACCTTTCCCATCGCGGAATACGCACAGCGCGACTCGCTGCTCCAGTCAAACTCTGCGGCCGCAGGACTGGTCATCTATCGCGACAACGCGGTTCCGCAACTCACCAACCTCGTGTTGTGGTGCGATCTCCCGTCGGGCGAGATATGGTATGTGAGCGCCGACCAACTGCCAGGCGGAGGTCAGAGCGCGATCCGTCGCATCCTCATTAACGACGCAGGCTCCGCAAAAACGCTGCTCCAGATCATTCGCGAGAAGAACGTGACGCAGGGGAAGAACCCGGCAACGCGCGCCGATTTGCGTTTGGGGTCGGGGCCAAACGGTCAGCTCTTTCTCCTCAACAAGGGCGATGGCGTTATCCGGTTGGTGACGCGATAGGCCCTGCGTTCATTTCCGTTCACTGGGAGTGGTGCAGCGCAGGGTGCTCCCGGCACAAAAATATGCCGGGAGACTCGCGCACGGTGCGATCAGATGAACGGCGGCGGGTTTGGCGGAGACCCGTGATCGGTATCGCCGTCGTGGCACAACCGAGAGGCAGCATCGGGCTGCGCCTTGTACTCGAG
>JANOKE010000984.1:0-18598 GCA_031419135.1 Gemmatimonadaceae bacterium | reverse complement strand
CGGCAGCGCGGCGGTGACGAGCTCCGTGGTGCTCGACAACTACTTCTACAACTCGCTCGCGACCGTGCATGAGCACCTCACGAATCTCGAGCGCAAGGGCTACATCAAGCGCTCGTACAACGAGAGCCGCGCCATCGAAATCCTTCCCTCGGACGTTTTTCAGCGTTCCGTGGAACTGCCCCTGCTCGGCTTGGTCGCTGCCGGATCACCCATCGAAGCCTTGTCGGCCGGCGAGACGATGGCGGTGCCCGACGGATTTCTGCGCAAGAACGGCAGCCACTATGTTCTGCGTGTGCGCGGCGACTCGATGATCGAAGATCAGATCCGCGACGGGGATTTTGTTGTCGTGAACGATCGACAGGCGGCCGACAACGGCGAGATGGTTATTGCGCTGCTTGATGGAGCCGCCGCCACGGTTAAGCGCTATTATCGCGAGCGTGACGGGCGCATACGGTTGCAGCCGGCAAACGAGACGATGTCGCCCATGTATGTTCATGAAGATGATGTGCGGATTCAAGGCATCGTGGTGGGTGTCCTGCGGCGCTACTGACCAATCGGCGCGTGTCGTCCGAAGGGCTATCGTGGCGAATCTGTCGCCAATCGTGACGCCGCGCGCAGTCGATGCAGCGCGTCCAGTCCAACGCCTTCGGCGAGACCGGCGCGCGCTCGAGCGACAGCCGTGCGGAAGTCGTTTTCCTGACCACCAACGTATAGCGCACCAGCGGCGTTCAGTATCACGGCGGCCCGTGCACCAGGCGGCCCTTCGCCACCGAGCACCCGTTCCACCAACGCCGCATTCTCCTGCGGATCGCCGCCGACCAGATCGGCGGCGATCACTCCGCCAACGTCCGCCATCGCGGGGTCGATACTCCATCGCGTGAGCCGTCCGTCGGCCACCTCGATAACATCGGTCATTCCAATCGGGGAGATCTCGTCCAGTCCCGGCGCCCCGTGCACCACGAGGGCTCGACGTGTCCCGAGCGTCGCCAGCGCCTCGGCCAGCAGCGCAAGCCGAGCCGGTTCCGCGACACCCACCAGCTGGCGACCAGCGCGCGCCGGGTTGGCAAGTGGTCCGACAATATTCATCACCGTGGGCACGCCCAGTTCGCGTCGGACCGGCCCGACATGGCGCAACGCGGGATGCATCAGTGGTGCGAACATGAACACGATACCTGCAGTCTCCAGCGTGCGGGCCATCGCAGCGGGTGGCATGTCAATCGCCACCCCAAGCGCTTCGAGCACGTCGGCGCTGCCCGAGCGCGAGGTGAACGACCGATTGCCGTGCTTGGCCACACGCACGCCGAGACCGGCGGCCAGCAATGCGGCGGCGGTGGAGATGTTGAATGTGGTCAGTGTGCCGCCGCCCGTGCCGCACGTATCCACCAGGGCATCGGGGTCGGATGCGTTCACCACCACCATCGCGGATCGCAGGGCCTCCACCACGCCCGCCACCTCAATTGCCGTCTCCCCCTTCACGCGCAGCGCCATCAGTAACGCCGCGCACTGGACCGGCGTTCCTTCGCCGCGCATGACGACGTCAAATGCACGGGTGATCGACGGACCGTCAAGCGATTCGTGCGCCGCGAGGCGACGGATCGCCAGCGACAGCGCGTCACCCGACACCGAGTACCTCAAGCAAACGCTCGGAGAGACGATGCCGGGTCGCGATGAGCGAGATCACCAGTCCCAACAAACGCACGCGCTCGACATCCTCATCTCCGTACACGCCGCGCTGTGCCCGATTCGTAAGATTCAACACACCGACTAAGCGGTCGTGGTACACCAGCGGGAAGCTGATAAAGCTGCCGGTGGTGAAAAACTGATCGTGCAACAGGGGATGCTGTGTTGCGTTTTGCACGTCTTGCACCAGCAGCGGCGTGCGGGCAGCGGCCACGCGACCGGCAACACCCTCACCAATGCGGATGCGCATGCCTTCGATGACGTTCGGGGCAATTCCGCGAGCCGCCGCGAGGTACAGATGGTCAGGCTCCGGCGCGACCAGCATCAGCGAGCAGCGCTGGGCCTGCATATCGTCACCGACCAACGCCAGCAATCCATCGACGAGCGCGCGCACATCGCGTGTCGATGCGTCAATTGTGAGGAGGCGATCGAGCAGATAGAGCGTCCTGGTTCGCTGACGAAGCGCCTCGCTCCGTCGATGGAGTTCAATGTGCGTCTGCTCCAATTGGCCAACGGCCGACGCCAGTTGCTGTTCCGCCACGTCGGCCCGTCGCGCGGCGCGACGCACTTCTTCCATCGCACGCGCGGCGTCGGCCTGAAGCGCCACCGCTTCAATCGCTCCCAACGCGCCAATCGGCGTTGGCGTCGTGCGCGCGTCGCGCAACTCGGCCTCGAGGTGCCCCAGCTTCCGGACGTATTCCCCGTGTACGCGCTGGGTGACGTCTTCGAGCGTACGCACCGCTTCTTCCCGCGCGTCGCGTTCGGCGAGGCGACCAAATGCCAAATCGAAGAGCGCCAGCGCGGGCGCGAGTCGGTCGGTCGTGCGCGTGCCGAAAATCTTTCGTGGTTCGAACAGCGCGAGCACTGCCGACAGCATCCCTTCAATCCGCAACCCGCGCAGTGACAGCACGCCGCCGTCCAACCCGGGCGCAAATCCGAAGAGCCGGACGTAGTCGGCGGATTTGTCAGTCACGTCGACGAACTGCCCACCGGCGGTGACCTTGGCGCGAAGCGGCTCGGGGAGGTGGTCGTACGTCGTCTCGAGCGACGAGCGGACAACCTGCGCCCCGACGGGCGAGAGTCGCTCGCGCAGCATGTCCCGGCGGGCGTCGTAGTGCACCAACGCAACCGTTGCGCCGCGATCGAGTTCGGCCAGACACTCGCCCAGCGCGATCATGGCGCCATCAAGATCTGCGATGGCCCCGAGTGCGTGGGCCAGTGAGGCAAGTGAGCGAGGGGGCATAGACGAAATGACAAAACAGCCTTGGCCGCAGCAGCGCAATGGGGGGGGAGGACGCTGATGTCGGCAAAGTGTCATCGCGCCGCCCGTTTCTCCTCGCGGGCGCAGCGTCGGTTGAACAGCCGGATCGCCGGACGTACCTTCCGCGTGACATGGAGCCACACCCGATCCTGCTCGTGACTCAATATGACGGCGGGCAGTTTGCCGGTTGGCAGCGTCAGCGGGACGCGCGCACCGTTCAGGGCGAGATGGAGCGTGTTTTGGCGCGCCTGTGCGCCGGACCAACGCCAGCGATTGGCGCCGGACGCACCGATGCCGGCGTGCATGCCCGCGGCCAGGGGGTTGGCGTCTGGGTCGTCCCCCGCTGGACGCCGACCGTCCTCCAGCGTGCGGTGAATGCCCTGCTCCCGAACGATATCTGGGTGCAATCGGCACACCTGATGGCACCAGAGTTTCATCCTCGCCGAAGCGCAATCGCGCGACAATACCGCTATCTTGTGGGTACGGATGCGGGCGCCCGATCACCGTTCCGACGCCGCTATGAATGGGCGCTGTGCAAGCCATTGAACGCCGAGGCACTGGCATCCGAGGCGGCGGCATTACTGGGAGAACATGAGTTTCGGGCGTTTGCGGTGGCACACACGGCACCGATCAACGACCATCACCGGTGCGTGGTACATCACGCATCCTGGCAGGAACGTGACGGCGGCTGGGTGTTCGACGTCGCAGCAAACCGGTTTCTTCATCATATGGTGCGCTTCCTCGTTGGAACGATGATTGAAGTGGCGCAGGAACGCCGACCGCGCGGCACGATCGCGCGGTTGTTGGCGCTGGCACACAACGCGGAAACGGCTGCGCCGGCACCGGCGCATGGGCTTTCGCTTCACGAAGTGGTGTATCCTCCAACGCTCTACCGCGACCATCCGTGAAGCTCTATTTGGCGACTGATGCGCTTGACGATGTGCGGTGGGCGGCCGAGCGCGCATTGATCGATGGGGTCGTACTTCCCGACGCGGCGCTCCGCGACGCCACCTCTCCAGAGGACGCGATGACGTGGTTGGCCGAGTTCGCCCGCGCGGTGGCGCTGCCGGTTTTTGTGGCATTGAGGGCCACGTCGGCCAACGAGGCTGAGGCGGAAGCGGAGCGCCTGGGACGCGCTGCCGATACCGTAGTGGTCCAGTTGCCATTTCGGGAACCCTACATTCCGCTGCTGCATCGGCTGGCGCAGAGTGGCGTGCGGGTCGCGGCGACGTTCGTTGGTTCATCCGCACAGGCCATGCTGGCGGCGCGCACCGGCGCCTCGTTCGTTTTTGTGGACGTCGACCGACTTGATGCGGCCGGTGCCGATGGCGCGCAGATCATCAATGAGACACGCCGCCTGTACGAAGTGATGGACGTCGAGTCGAATCTGGTGGCGCTGTTTCCAGCGGTTGGCCGTCCGCTCGTGGCGTGCGCGTTGGCGGGTGCCGATGCCGCCGTCGTGGGCACCGCTACCCTGCGAGCCTTGCTGGCCTATCCGTATTCCGATCAGTCTTTGCCGGACAGCTCCCGCCGCCCGTCGCACGGGGAACGACTCCGTGTCGCCTCCTCCTGATTTCCAGATCATCGTGTCTCGTTTGACGGTGTTCGTCGGCGCTGCCCTGATGGCTGCGGGTTGCCAGGGTGCCGCACCTGACTCTTCGGCCGCGCAGGCACGCACGTTGCCACCAGCCGCACCGCCCGCCGCGCGCGCAGTACCGGCGCCGTCTATCGCCGCATCTCGCCGCACCGCAATCACCACAGCGGTCGAACGCGTCGCTCCGTCGGTGGTCACGGTGCAGACCGAAACCGTTGAACGCGTGCCGGCGGACTTTTTCGAGTTTTTCAATGGCGAGCTTTCCGGCGAGCGACGAAGTGCCGGCATTGGATCGGGGTTCATCGTGCGGGCTGATGGCGTGATTGTCACGAATGCGCACGTCATCGGCGGAGCCAGCAAGGTGAGTGTGGCGATGCGCGACGGCGCGACTTACGAAGCCAAAGTGCTGGGAGTCGATGAAACCAACGACCTCGCCGTTGTGAAAATTGCGGCCACGCGCCTGCCCGTCGCTCCACTGGGCACGTCATCCGATCTGCTGGTGGGCGAATGGTCGATCGCGATCGGCAATCCGTTCGGGTTCGTGCTGGGCAACACGGAACCAAGCGTATCGGTCGGAGTGGTCAGCGCGGTTGGGCGGAATCTTGCCGGTCGCGGCGATGGCGGTGGCGTGTACGTCGACATGATTCAGACGGATGCTGCGATCAATCCGGGAAACTCAGGCGGTCCGCTCGTGAATGCCATGGGCGAGGTGGTTGGCGTGAACAGCTCGATCTATTCGCCGAGTGGCGGATCCGTCGGCCTCGGCTTTGCGATTCCGATCGACCGCGCGAAGCGCATCGTGGAGGATCTGCTGGAGCACGGCTCGGTGCGTCACCCGTGGGTGGGACTTCGGCTGCAACCATCACAGGCCCGCAGCGCGCGCGAAGCCGCCTCTGCGGGCGCGATTGTCGGCCGGGTGGTACCCGGCTCGCCGGCGGAACGCGCCGGAATTCGTGTAGGCGATCAGATCGTGCGCGCCGCCACCCGCGCCGTGCGAAATCCGTTTGATTGGGAAGCGCGACTTCTGGATGTGCGTGTGGGTGAGGTCATTCCAATGGTCGTCCGTCGCGGCGGTCGCGACATCAACGCGACGGTCACGGTTGCCGAGCCACCAGAGGTCAGCGCGCCGAAAGTCACCGTTCTTACCGACCTGCAGTTGGTGTCGCTAACCGACGTGATCCGGCAAGAACGCAGTATTGCCGTGTCAACCGGCGCGTTGGTCTACAAGGTGCCCGATCGCATCAGTGATGTGATCGGACTGCAAGCGGGGGACGTGATCGTACAGGTTGGACGTTCACGTGTGGGCAGTGCGGAAGCGGCATCGCGTGCCATCGAGCGCGACGGTGGCCGCGGCCCGGTGGACCTTGTGTTCGAACGCGGCCGCCAGCTGATGCAAACGTCGTTCTCGCTGCGCTGATTCAGCGCGTCTGTACTGCCATCGCCACTGACGTGACCGACTCTTCTCACTCGACATATAGTTCACCGCTCGCAGAACGCTACGCATCGCGAGCCATGCTGACCCTGTGGGGCCCCGCAACGCGATACGGGCTCTGGCGGCGTCTCTGGCTCGCCCTTGCCGAATCGCAGCAGGCGCTGGGGATCGATATTCCCGATGCTGCCTTGGCCACGATGCGCGCACACCTCGACGACATCGATTTCCCCGCCGTCGCGGAGTACGAGCGACGCTTTCGCCACGACGTCATGGCGCATATCCATGCGTTCGGCGATGTCGCTCCCGACGCCCGCAAGTTCATTCATCTCGGTGCCACCAGCTGCTACGTCACCGACAATGCGGAGTTGATTCTCATGCGACGCGGATTGGCGCTGCTGCGTGAGAAACTGCTGGACGCGCTGGAGGCGCTGGACGTCTTTGCACGCGCCTGGAAAGATGTGCCGGCGCTCGGCTACACCCACCTCCAACCGGCGCAACTGACCACAGTTGGCAAGCGGGCGACCTTGTGGATGCAGGATATCCTCCTCGACCTGGACGATCTCGAGTCGCGCGTCGCCCGCCTGCCCTTCCGTGGCGTCAAAGGCACAACCGGTACGCAGGCCAGCTTTCTGTCGCTCTTTGACGGCGATCACGAGCGTGTGCGGGCACTCGATCGAATGGTCACGTCGCGCATGGGGTTTGCGGCGTCGATTCCGGTGTCGGGACAGACGTACTCCCGCAAGGTGGACGCTCAAGTGCTTGACGTGGTCGCCGGTATCGCGGCGACGGCGTCGAAGTTTTCCGGCGACATTCGCATGCTGCAGGCGTTTGGCGAGATTGAGGAGCCATTTGAGTCACAGCAGATCGGATCGTCGGCCATGGCGTACAAGCGCAACCCGATGCGATCTGAACGCATTGCGGCGCTGGCCCGATTTGTCTTGTCGCTTGAGCCGAACGCCAACCAGACGCACGCCGTGCAGTACTTCGAGCGTACGCTCGATGACTCGGCCAATCGGCGTCTGGTGATTCCCGAGGCGTTCCTGGCCACCGATGCGATTTTGGTTCTGCTGCAGAACATCGTGAAGGGCCTCGAAGTGCATCCGGCACGCATTCGACGACGGGTCGACGATGAACTGCCCTTCATGGCCACCGAAGAACTCATCGTGCGATTCGTGCGCGCGGGCGGTGACCGACAGGAGGCGCACGAACTGATTCGTGGTCACAGCCTGGCCGCCGCACGTGCCGTCAAGGACGGCGCTGCGCACAACGACATGCTCGAGCGGCTGGCGGGGGATCCAGCGTTTGGACTTCCCCTCGAGGATCTCCGTGCAGCGGCCGATCCGCATCGCTTTGTGGGCCGTGCGCCGCAGCAAGTGGTTGAGTTTTGCGACGAGCACGTCGCCCCATGGCTGGCGCGTGAGCGGTCTGGTGGCGCGCTGGACGAGCTGCGCGTATGAGTCGCGCCCTCGTCACCACGCAGCTACCGCTGCCACTCGTTCGGCGAGGCAAGGTGCGTGATGTCTACGCGGTTGATGCGGGCCGACTGCTGTTGGTGGCGACAGATCGCATCAGCGCCTTCGATGTCGTGATGAACGAGGTGATTCCCGGCAAGGGGGCGGTGCTGACGCAGCTCACGGCCTGGTGGCTCGCGCAGTTGCGCGGGCGCGTCGCGCATCATCTGCTGAGCGCCGACACCGACGAGATCATCCGACAGATCCCGGTGTTGGCGGCCCATCGCGACCAACTCGCAGGACGCGCCATGCTGTGCCTGGCCGCCGAGGTGGTGCCAATCGAGTGTGTCATTCGCGGCTACATTACGGGATCGGCTTGGAAGGAGTATCGTGAACACGGGACGCTCGCCGGTGAGCCGCTCCCTCGGGGGCTCCGTGAGGGTGATCGCCTCAATCCACCGATCTTCAGCCCAGCGACGAAGGCCGAGACCGGACACGACGAGAATGTCACGCCCGCGCATGTGATCGGCTTGTTGGGCCCCGACACGGCGACAACGCTCGAGCGACTCGCGCGCACGATTTACGAGGTCGGGCGCGCGACGGCAGAACCTCGGGGTATCATCGTTGCGGATACCAAGTTCGAGTTTGGCTGGCGTGATGGGCAGTTGTTGTTGATCGACGAAGTGCTCACACCGGACAGTTCGCGCTTCTGGCCAGCGACGGACTACACTCCGGGACGCAGCCAGTCGAGTTTTGACAAACAGCCGCTTCGCGATTGGCTGGACGCCGAACGACGCGCGGGCCGCTGGAATGGCGAGGCACCGCCTCCGACACTTCCGCCGGAGGTGATTCGGGCCACCAGCATCCGCTATCGCGATGCCTACCACCGTCTGACCGGAGCGCCGTTGGACCTGGGCGTACTCGGTCTTCCTGAGGAACTGCCCTGATGTTCGCGCGTGAAGGATTTCCGTTTATCGTGGGTGCCGCGGCGATGGCAGCGTTGACATTTGTCGTCGCCCTTCGCCTGAGATCCTGGCCACTCTGGCTGGTGGCATTTCTCCTGACGATCATCGCGCTGTGGGTCGCGTGGTTCTTCCGCAACCCGGAACGTCCGGGGGAGCGGGGAGCGGGGATCGTCATCGCACCAGCCGATGGGCGGGTGGTCCTGATCGTCCCGATCGACGAGCCGACGTTTGTGCGCGGACCAACAACGCGGGTGTCGATCTTCATGAACGTGTTTGACGTGCACGTGAACCGTTATCCCGTGGAGGGCGCTGTCCAGTACGTTGTGCATAAGGCGGGCAAGTTCCTCAACGCGGTGGCGGAAGCGTCGAGCATCGAGAACGAGCAAGCCTCCGTCGGAATTGTCAGCGGACCACATCGGATTCTTGTTCGTCAGATTGCCGGACTCATCGCCCGACGCATCATCACCGATGCGCAGACGGGTGACCACGCGCAACAGGGCGCGCGCATGGGTTTGATTCGATTCGGCTCACGGGTAGACCTCTTTCTGCCGCCGTCGGCGGATCTTCGCGTGGCGGTGGGCCAGCGCACCCAGGCGGGCGTGACGGTCATCGCGCGGTTGTCGGCCACGTGAGCACCGACAGTGGAGGCCGTGTGCGTCGGCCGCACCCGCGCGTGGCGATTGCGCTCCCCAACGGCTTCACGCTGGCGAATCTGTTTTTCGGCATTTTTGCCGTCGTAGCGGCGTCGCGCGGTGAGTTCGATGCCGCAGCGCGCTACATCGTGTTCGGCGCGATCGCGGATACGCTGGATGGTCGCATTGCCCGCGCCACGAAGTCCGGCACACGATTCGGTGAAGAGCTCGATTCGCTGGTAGACGCGATTTCGTTCGGCACCGCACCCGCGCTCATCATGTACTTCGCGGTGTTGCAAGGGGGGCGCTGGGAGTGGATTTTTTGCTTCTTCTTCACGGCCTGCGCCGTGATGCGTTTGGCGCGATTCAATGTCGAGCAGGCGGGTCGCAAGACCACGCACTTTACGGGACTGCCAAGTCCGGCGGCCGGGATGACACTTGCGACCTATTACTGGTTCAGTCAAACGTCGCTGTATACCGAAACGATGATCGGCGACTTGCCGTGGCACCAGATGCTGCGTTGGGTCATGCTGGGGCTTGGCATGCTGATGATCAGCAACGTACAGTACGCCAAGGTACCGACCGTGGGCGTGCGGACGCTGAGCGGCATTCTGGGACTGCTCCTGGTTGTTGGCACGTTGGTTGGCGTGATTTTCCTGCCGAAGCAGTTCTTCTTCCCCGCCCTGATGACGTACGTGCTGTACGGTATTGGGCGAACGACGTTTCTCGGTTTGCTGGACCGATTGCCTGTCGGACACGACGACGCGGCCACCATCGGCGAGTCCGACGATGACGACGCGGGTGATGACGCCGCCAGAAGGCGTCGGCGGCGCCGCCGTCTCCCACCACCTATTCCCGACCCCACGACGGGTCGTGAGGATTCTTCGGCATGACCCGATATCGGTTGTCCATTCATATCGTCCCTCGACGAGGTATTCTCGATCCGCAGGGAAAGGCCGTTGCGGACGCGCTGCATTCGCTGGGGTTTCCCGAAGTCGGTGACGTACGCGTGGGACGGTATCTCGTCGTCGAGGCCCACGCGACGTCGGCTGATGCCGCCCGTGATGCCGCTCGGGCCATGTGCGAGAAGTTGCTGGCCAATCCGGTCACGGAGGATTTTGAAATCGCGGCGGTGGAGCAAACGTGAAAATCGGCATCATTCGATTTCCCGGTTCGAATTGCGATGAAGACGCGTTTCGTGCCGTCGCCGACATCCTCGGTCAGGAGGCCGTGTACTGCTGGCACAAGGACCACGACCTGCAGGCGGTTGATCTGGTGATCCTTCCCGGAGGTTTCAGTTACGGCGACTATCTGCGCGCCGGCGCCATCGCGCGGTTCAGTCCGATCATGCGAGAAGTCGTCGCGTTCGCCAAACGCGGTGGCCCGGTGCTCGGGATCTGCAACGGGTTCCAGATCGCCTGCGAAGCCGGTCTGCTTCCCGGTGCGCTGCTGCGCAATGCGAGTCTGCGCTTCGTGAGCGCACCGACGCATCTGCGCGTGGAAAGCGTCGCGACGCGGTTTTCGGCGCACTACCATCTTGGCGAGGTTATTCGTATTCCGATCGCGCATGGTGACGGTCGCTACACCGCCGATCCGGACACGCTCGCGCGACTGGAAGGTGACGGGCGTGTGGTGTTCCGATACGTGACGGCGCAGGGCGATGCCACAGACGCCGCCAACCCCAACGGGTCGCAACGTCATATTGCGGGAATTGTGAATGATGCCGGCAATGTGATGGGGATGATGCCGCACCCCGAGCGCGCCATGGAGTCGTTGCTGGGCTCGACCGATGGCCTGCCGCTCTTCACCTCAATGCTTGAATCGATGCTTTCCACGGTGAACGCGTGAGTCGGGTTCAATCGAGGCCAGGCGATCCCACCATCACGCCGGCGTTGGTGGCCGAGCATGGCATCACGCCGTTCGAATACGAGCGACTGGTGGCGATGCTGGAACGGGAACCGACCTTTACCGAACTCGGGATCGTGAGCGCGCTCTGGAGTGAACACTGCTCCTACAAGCATTCACGGCCGATGCTGAAAACGCTGCCGACGAAAGCGCCGTGGGTGTTGCAAGGCCCTGGCGAGAACGCCGGCGTCATCTCGGTTGGCGATGGCTGGGCGGTGGCGTTCAAGATTGAATCGCACAACCATCCGTCGGCGGTGGAACCGTATCAGGGTGCTGCCACCGGCGTTGGCGGCATACTGCGCGATGTCTTCACCATGGGCGCGCGACCGATCGCCCTGCTCAATTCGCTGCGGTTCGGTCCGTTGACGTCGAGTCGGGTGCGTTGGCTGTTCGCCGGTGTGGTGAAGGGCATTGGCGACTATGGCAATTGCGTGGGCGTACCAACGGTCGGCGGCGAAGTGGTGTTTGACCCGTCGTACGAAGGCAACCCGCTGGTGAACGCGATGTGCGTTGGCCTGATGCGCGAAGACGCCCTGATGCGCGCAGTCGCCTCGGGCGTCGGCAATCCCATCATGGCGGTTGGTGCGCGCACGGGGCGCGATGGAATCCACGGCGCCTCATTTGCGTCTGAGGATCTGTCGGCGGAGAGTGAAGCGAAGCGGCCGATGGTGCAGGTGGGTGATCCGTTCACGGAAAAGCTGCTGCTGGAGGCGTCGCTTGAACTCATCCGCAGTGGCCACATCGTCGCGATTCAGGATATGGGAGCAGCCGGCCTCACGTCGTCGTCGGCCGAGATGGCCGAACGCGGCGACGTGGGCGTCACGATCGATGTCACCAAGGTGCCGGTACGCGAACCCGGGATGACACCATACGAGATCCTGCTCTCGGAATCGCAGGAACGCATGCTGGTTGTCGCGACCCTGGGGCATGAACAGCAGGTGCGCGATATTCTCGCCCGTTGGGACCTCGAGGCAGCAGTGATCGGCGAAGTGATCGCTGAGCCAGTTTACCGGGTCACCGAGGGCGACCGCGTGGTAGCGGAATTCCCGGGCTCGCGATTGGTGACCGAGTGCCCGCAGTATACGCTTGATGGCGAGGAAAACGCTGCGCTTCGGGTGGCACGCACTCAGGACGCGTCGTCAGTCGCGCCCCTGGAGGAGGAGCGCGATCACGGATGGACGCTCGAGCGACTGCTCGCGTCGCCGACCATCGCGAGCAAGGCGTGGGTGTGGCGTCAATACGATTCGACGGTGCGAACGAGCACGGTACGTGGACCCGGCAGTGACGCTGCGGTGGTGCGATTGCGTGGCACGAACAAGGCGCTCGCGCTGTGCATCGATGGCAACGGTCGGCACGTGGCCCTGTCACCGAGGAACGGCGCACGGGCTGCCGTGTGCGAGGCCGCGCGTAATGTCGCCTGCACTGGTGCACGCCCGCGCGCGATCACGAACAATCTCAACTTCGGTAACCCGACAAAACCCGACGTGTACTTCCAATTGCGTGAGGCCATTGCGGGAATTGGCGAAGCGTGTGCGGTGCTGGAGACGCCGGTCACGGGTGGCAATGTATCGCTCTACAACGAGAATCCACGAGGCGCGATCCATCCGACGCCCACTATCGGCATGGTTGGCGTGATCGAATCGCTGTCGCACGTCACCCCGTCCGGTTTTCAACAGAACGGCGACCACATCGTGTTGCTTGGTGAGCCCACCGCGGCGCTCGGCGGCAGCGAATACCTGTTGGCCATTCATGGCCTGACCATCGGAGAGCCGCCGGTGTGTGATCCACACCAGGAACGCCGACTCATTGACGCGGTGCTTGACGCGATCTCCGTTGGCATTGTTCGCTCGGCGCACGATTGCAGCGACGGTGGACTGGCCGTAGCGCTCGCTGAATGCGCCATCGTGGACCGCGCCGCCCTGTTTGGCTTCACGGTCGATCTTTCGGCGTGGGCGACCCTGCCCCATCGCGCGCTCCTGTTTGGTGAGGCCCATGGCCGTGTGGTGATTTCCACCGCTCAGCCGGCACGGGTATTGGAGATCGCGCAGCGATACGGGGTGCCTGCACGCGAAATCGGACAAGTCACTGCCGCCGACGGGGGTGCGCAGTTCATGATGTCCGATGAGTCGTTCAACGCGCCAATTGCCTGGCTCTCGCGTGCATTTCACGAAGCAATTCCGACGGCGATGGATGGCGAGAC
Organism: Gemmatimonadaceae bacterium; assembly: GCA_031419135.1. GTDB lineage: Bacteria > Gemmatimonadota > Gemmatimonadetes > Gemmatimonadales > Gemmatimonadaceae > Gemmatimonas. The sequence goes on along the minus strand of JANOKE010000984.1, from coordinate 5,478 downwards.
GCCCGCAGCGCATGCGGTCGCCGCGTCTCACGCGCCGCTCACTGACTGACCACGGAGTTTTCGCATGTGTGGCATTTTCGGCGTGTACGGCCATCGCGATGCAGCCGCCCTGACGCAACTGGGCCTGTACTCGCTGCAACATCGCGGGCAAGAGTCTGCCGGCATCGTGGCCGTCGATGAAAGCGGGTGGGCGCGCGTCAGTCGGGCGATGGGTCTGGTTTCGGAAGGGTTTGCAGAACCCGAGATGCTGGAACTCACGGGCCCGCTTGCGATCGGGCACACGCGCTACAGTACGGCGGGGGCGTCTGCCATCGAGAACGCGCAACCCATTCTGGCACGGGTTCGGCGCGGGCACATCGCGCTGGCGCACAACGGCAATCTCACCAACGCCGTCGCGTTGCGTCGCGACCTGGAGGACGACGGTGCGATCTTCTCGTCGACGATGGACTCGGAAGTGATCGTGCATCGCATTGCGCGAGCGCGCGGCGCGACGCCGGAAGAACGGGTGGCAACCGCGCTCGAGGACGTTGAAGGCGCGTACTGCTTGCTCATCGTGCTCGACGAGACCATCATCGCTGCGCGCGACCCTCATGGATGGCGCCCACTGGTCATCGGGGCACTGGGGGACGGGTGGGTGTTCGCGTCCGAGTCCTGTGCGCTCGATATCGTGGGCGCGACGCTCGTGCGCGAAGTGCAGCCCGGCGAGATTGTGGCCGTCGACGCCGATGGCCTGCGCTCGCTGCAGGGATTTACGTCGGCACCCATTCACCGATGCGTGTTCGAGCATGTGTACTTCGCGCGTCCGGACAGCAAAGTGTTTGGCGGGTCCGTCGACCATTCCCGTCGCGCGCTCGGCCGACAGTTGGCGAGGGAGTGCCCGGCACCAGGGGCCGATCTCGTGTTTGCCGTTCCCGATTCCTCCAACTCTGCAGCGCTGGGCTATTCGGAGGAGTCGCGCATTCCTTACGAGTTCGCTCTCATCCGCAATCACTACATCGGTCGGACCTTTATTCAGCCCACGCAGGCCGGTCGCGACGCGAAGGTCAAAGTGAAGTACAATCCAGTGCGCGAATTACTGGAAGGCAAGCGCGTGGTCATGGTCGATGATTCGATTGTTCGCGGTACCACCACCAAAGGACTCGTGTCGCTGGTACGGGCCGCAGGTGCGCGCGAGGTTCACATGCGCGTCAGCAGTCCACCCATCATCAGTCCGTGCTACTACGGCATCGACACGCCGCGGCGGTCGGAGCTGATCGCCGCGCAAATGACCCATGAGGAATTGGTGCGTCATCTGGGTGTTGATACGCTGGGGTACTTGACGCTTGATGGCATGCTGGCCGCGGTGCCTGACGGTCCCGGCGGGTACTGCCATGCGTGTTTTTCCGGACGCTATCCGACGGCGACGCCAGAGGAAGCGGAGCTCCTGCGTGCGGTTGGTTCCGTGGGCATCCCCGCTGGGATTGCCTGACCACTTTTTCAGAGAGTCGCTCGTGACGCGTTCCGTCTATTTTTTCGGCAACGGCAAATCGGACGGGACGCGCGACATGAAGGCCGTGCTGGGTGGCAAGGGGGCGAACCTTGCAGAAATGACGAATCTGGGCGTTCCTGTTCCCCCAGGGTTCATCCTCGCGGCCGACCTCAGTGTGGCGTACCTCGATGATCGGCGGATCGCCGACCGCCTGCGTGAGGAAGTGGCGCTCGCGTTGCAGCAACTCGAAGCGGCGAGTGGCAAGACGTTTGGTGACCCTGACAATCCGTTGCTGGTTTCGGTGCGATCGGGCGCAGCAGTCTCCATGCCCGGCATGATGGAGACGATTTTGAACCTCGGGCTGAACGACGACACGGTCGACGGTCTCGCACGCGCCAGTGGAAATGCCCGGTTTGCGTTTGATTCGTATCGCCGATTTTTGCAGATGTACGCCGATGTCGTGCTGGACGTGCCGATGGTCCGATTCGAGCAGTTGCTGAGCGCGAAGCGGATGGCGCACGGGGTGGCCACCGACTCGGAGTTGAGCGCGGATGCGCTGCGCACGCTCGTTACGGAGTACAAGCACGTTATCCGTGCGGGCGCCGGCCGGGAGTTTCCCATGGACCCGAGAGACCAACTGTGGGGTGCCATCGAGGCCGTGTGGCGTTCGTGGACCCTCAAGAAGGCGGTCGACTATCGCAAGGTTCACGGCATCCCGCATACGCTCGGTACTGCGGTCACCATCATGTCGATGGTCTTTGGCAACATGGGTGATGATTCCGGAACCGGGGTGGCGTTCACGCGCGATCCCTCCACCGGCGAGCGTCGCTTTTACGGGGAGTTTCTCGTCAATGCGCAGGGCGAAGACGTCGTCGCCGGCATTCGCACGCCGTTGCACATTGATGAAATGGCACAGTATCTCCCGGCCGCGCATGCGCATCTGCTCGCCACGCAGTCTGTACTCGAACAGCACTTCCGCGACATGCAGGACATCGAGTTTACGGTAGAACGTGGCACGCTGTTTCTGCTGCAGACACGCACCGGCAAACGCACCACGGTGGCCGCGCTGCGCATCGCCACCGAAATGGTGGATGAGGGACTGATTGGGCAGCACGATGCGGTGCGTCGTGTGCAAGCCAATCAACTGGATCAACTGTTGCACGGCGTGATCAGCCCGACGGTTCGCGCCACCCCGATCGCGGTGGGCCTTCCCGCCAGCCCGGGGGCGGCGAGCGGAATGGCCGTGTTCGATCCGGACGCCGCAGAGCAACGGGCGGCGAAAGGCGAACGCGTGATTCTGGTGCGGGAAGAGACCACACCTGAAGACTTCCATGGCATGGTGGCCGCACGTGCCGTGCTCACGGCCCGCGGTGGCATGACGTCGCACGCCGCCGTGGTGGCGCGCGGAATGGGCAAGTGCGCAATTGTCGGCTGTACGGCCCTCGAGATCTCGCATCAACAGCGGCAGATGCAGGTTGGTAGCATCGTGGTGCGTGAAGGTGAATTCATCACGCTCGATGGCGGAACGGGACGCGTATTTCTGGGCGACTTGCCCATGGTGCCCAGTGAAGTGATGCGTGTCAACAGTGGCACGCTCGCGGCGCGTGAATCACCGGTCTATCAATCGTTCTCGCGCGTGATGGCCTGGGCCGATGCCGAACGTCAACTCAAGGTGCGGGCCAACGCAGACACGCCACGCGATGCGCGTGTGGCGCGCAATTTCGGCGCCGAGGGGATCGGACTCTGTCGAACGGAGCATATGTTCTTCGAAGGTGACCGCATTACCGCGATGCGCGAAATGATCGTCGCGCGCGACGAGGGAGGCCGACGACGGGCGCTCGAGAAGCTGCTGCCGATGCAGCGCAGCGACTTCGAGGGGATCTTCGAAGCGATGGACGGATTGCCGGTCACCATTCGTCTGCTGGATCCACCGTTGCACGAGTTCCTGCCGCACGACGGCAAGGAGTCGGTGATCCTTGCGCAAACCCTTGGTATTCCGCGGGTGGAGCTCACCCGCATCGTGTCCAGCTTGCGCGAGTCCAACCCGATGCTGGGTCATCGCGGATGCCGACTGGGAATCGTGTACCCCGAAATCACCGAGATGCAGGCCCGGGCGATCTTCGAGGCCGCGGTGCGCGTCAAACGACGTGGCATCGATGTGCATCCGGAGAACATGGTGCCACTCGTGTCGGATGTCGCGGAACTGCGCCATCAGCGTGCCGTAATCGAGCGCGCGGCCGAGAGCGTCATGGGCGTGATGGGAGAGCCCGTTCCATACCTGATCGGCACGATGATCGAGTTGCCACGGGCCGCACTGACGGCCGACGAAATTGCCGCGGAGGCGGATTTCTTTTCGTTCGGCACCAACGATCTCACGCAGACCACCTTTGGACTGAGTCGAGATGACTCCGGACGCTTTCTGCCGCACTATCTCGAGAAAGGGTTGCTGCCTGACGATCCGTTTCAAGTGCTTGATCGCCGCGGCGTCGGCAAGTTGATCAGCATGGCCGTTCGCGATGGTCGTGCCGTCCGTCCGTCACTCAAAGTTGGCATTTGCGGCGAGCACGGAGGTGAGCCACAGTCCATCGCATTCTGTCACGGCGTCGGAATGGACTACGTGTCGTGCTCGCCCTATCGTGTCCCCATTGCGCGACTCGCCGCCGCCCACGCCGTTCTCGCAGAACGGGCGGCCGCGGGCTGACGGTCCCAGTGCCTGCTCGGCCGGCGCGCCGCATGGCCTTTTGTTACGTCACCGGCACTGGCTGTCACGCGCTGCGACCGACGGCGTGACAGCGTTCGAAGCGTGTCGTCGATTCCCGGACGCGCAAGGAGACGGAGCGGCATCAGGCCGCGACGGCTTTCAGCGCACGACACCTGAGGCGCGCATGCTCGGTGCATCGATCGTTGCCCTGTCAATGCTGTTGAGTACGTCGGATCTGCCACGAAACGTCGTGGTCGGGTTGGACGCGACCGCGGCATTCCCCGGCATCAAGATGCCGAAGCGGCCCAAGCTGCCCACGGTGTCCCTGCCGAAGTTGCGCTTGCCGCATCTGCCAAAGCGCGCCGGATCCAGTGACGCGGTTGCCCAAACCGCGCGTCGCCTCAGGACTTTGGTTGCCGAAGAGGAACGCTGGTTCGCCGAGCACGGTCGCTACGACGTGAATACGTCTGCCGTGGCACAGCGTGGCGCACCGGCGGATTCGGGGCTTGAGCGGGTTCACGTGCAAATGCTGTATGCCGGTCGGAAAGGCTGGGCAGCTATGGCCTCGCATCCTGATGCGCCGGGAAAGTCGTGCGTGATTTATGTGGGGAATCGCAACGCCCTGCCCATGGTGCCGCGCACGCGAACCGACGCGTTGGACGCGTCGTCGGCAGGTCAGCCGGCCTGCGATCGCTGATCCCGACGCACGCCGCAGCGCGCAGACACAAAACGCCCCGCCAATAGTTGGCGGGGCGTTTTGATTTGGTTAGCCACCTAGTGGAGGTGAGGGGAATCGAACCCCTGTCCGAGACTAGATCGACCTCAGCGTCTACGTGCGTATCCTGTTGATTGAGGTCTCCGTTCACTGGCCAACAGGAAGCCCATGAACAAACAAGTCTACAGTTGCTTCGCTCGACGGCGGCAGACGCACCGCCAAGCTAGCCCAGATTTGCGATACTCACGTGCCGCCCCGGGCGGGCTGCCTCGTGAGCACTGCCAGATAACCCGAAGGTTACGCGGCGAGCGCCAGGTTGTTGTTGGCGATTGTGATTTTCCCGAGTGTTTTACCAGGTGCTCGAGGACCTGGGCACGCAACCAAAGCTTCACCAACCCCGTCGAAGCCAGTCACCCCCAAACTGCAGACAAAAGATAACCGCAGTTGGGGTACTGCAACAGCGGTTGGGGTAAAGCCACTGCGGTTGGGGTACTTCAATTGCGGTGGCCGTACCCTGCCCTACCACCACTGCAGTTGCCTTACTCCAACCGCAGTTGCCCTACCCCAACCGCAGTGGCCCTACCCCAACTGCAG
>JANOKE010000983.1:0-3040 GCA_031419135.1 Gemmatimonadaceae bacterium | reverse complement strand
CGCGACGAACGCGGCGCAGCCGGGACGGCACATAATATGCAATCGTCAGCGCCGCGGCGTGCCGACCGCACGTGTTCAGCGTATTCGCGTGGTGATGCCGACAGAACCCGCATTGCCTGGCGCAAGGTGGCTCAGGCTCCCTGAGAACGTCCACCGGACATGCGTCACCAGCCGGTCGTATCCGGCCGGGGCACCGCCGGCACCACTCACCGGCGTATAGACCCACGTCGCGCCGCCGTCGTTCGACCAGGCAACGGTCACGCTCAGACCGGTTGTTCCGAGGTTATTCGTCTGCGAGCCAACCTTGAAGTCGGTATTGGACGGAATGGGGTTGCTGACCACCACCGACGTGGCGACGGCCATGCCGGTGTTTGTGAACGCGCCACTGAACGCGAGTTCCGTTCCGGGAAGCTGCGTTCCGGGCGGCGTCACGCTCTCAACGAGCGTCATGCAGGGAATGGCGTCTGCCACCGTGACATTCAGGCCGAACTCCGAGGTGTTGTCGGAGCCGTCGGTGGCGGTCGCGGTAATCTTGTCGCCAACACTCAGTCCGGACACACCGGTGAGTGTGCCGTTGATGTTGCCCAGGCTGTCGCTCACCAGCGCGCCCAAATATGCGCGACCCTCGCCATTGCCGCTGACGTCCAGGTCGCTCTTGAAGAGCTCAACGCGCGCGCCCGCAAACAGACTCTGTCCTGCCGCGCTCCCTACATACCCGCTCACCGTGAGGGTGGTGCCGTTCAGCGATGCGGCGGTGAACACCGGGACGTCCATCTCGGAGTTGGGCAATGCGCTGTTCTTGGTGCCGTTATTGTTGGTGACGCCGTTCTTGCCGAGATCGACCCCGATGGACGTGTTGGCGAAGATGGCGTTTCTGAGGATTTTGTTGCCCGTGGTCGTCGTGCCGCTGAGCCCCACGCCTGTGGCGCCATTGAAGGCAATGACGTTTCCCGTGCCGCTTGTCGTGCCACCAATGCTGTTCCCGTTCGCCTGTCCCGAAATGAGGATGCCGTCTTGATCGTTCCCGAGAGCGGCCAATCCCGTGGAGTCGACTCCGATCAGGTTGCCCTGGATCACGTTGCCGATCGTGCTGGGCCCGTCGAGTCTGATGCCATAGCTGCTGTTGCCGGAGATGATGTTGCCGGCTCCGCTGCTCGCGCCGCCGATCGTGTTGGTGGACGCGCTCGCAGTGACCGAGATCCCGATGGACGTGTTGCCGAGGTCGGCCAGGCCATAGGTGTCGGTGCCGACAACGTTGCCGAGGATCGCATTGTTCGTGGTGCCCGGGTTGGATAGCGCGATGCCGGTACTATTCGCGGAAATGACGTTGCGCGCTGCGCGCGATGTGCCGCCGATGGTATTGCCGCTCGCGCCGCTGGCGATGGCGATGCCGTTTCCGCTGTTGCCGCGCGCCAGCGCGCCATTCTTGTCGGTGCCAACATAGTTTCCGGTGACGGCGTTGGACGTGGCCGACGAGCCGGTGATCAGAACACCGCCCCCGGTGTTGCCGGATATCACGTTGCCGTCGCCAGCGGTCGTGCCACCGATGGTGTTGGATGCCGTACGCACGACGACCCCGCGGGAGAAATTCGCGTTGACGGTCGCACCGTCGGCGAGCACGCCGACGTAGCTCCCGGCGAGGGTGTTGCCGCCCAGCGAATCGATGACAATGCCATCACGCCAGAATCCATTCACGATCAGCGAGCGAATGACGCTGTTGCCGCCCTTGATCGTGAGTCCGTCGGTGGCCGAGAAGATCGTGCCGCCATTCAGTTCGATGATGGGCGCCGACGTCCAGCCCGGTTGCGTTCGCCCATCGATCACCATCGGCGTGGTGAGTGTGGGCAACGCCGACGCCGACGTGATGGTGGCCACGCCGCTGCTGAAGGCGTTATTCGCCGAGCGCAGTCCTGCCGCTGCGGTCCCATTCGAAATCATGAAGACTGCGTTGTCCTTCGCCGCCACGCGTCCTGCTTGCGCGAGACTTGCATCCCCGCTCAGGAGATTGGCGTTGTCGATGAACTGGCGCAGCGAGCCCTGGCCGGAGTTGTTCGTGTTGACGATGGTGTTGAAGTTGAAACCGAAGTCTACGCCCGTCACCTCGCCCGTGGTGATCGTCGCACTGGTGATGGACTGCGCCGAACCTGATGGCCCGACGCTGAACACACCGGTCGACGGGTTCAGCGTGGCACCCGCGCTGCCCGGCGCGGCGTCGGCGATGGCCGGATTCTGCCCGCCCACGTAGTCGGTCACGGCGACCGCCGTGCCACTGCTGGCGTTGGTCCGATAGGTCTGTATGGCTTTGAGCGCAGTCGTGTATCCGGTGCGCGACGATCGTACCGAGTCGTTCACCACGCGCACGGTGTAGCTGGCGATTGCCAGACTGCTGAACGAGTACGCGCCTCCCACTGGTGTCGTGGTTGAACTCACGAACACGCCACTATTGTCGTACAACTCGACGCGCGCCGCCGCTTGGGCGGCGCCCGAGGCGGTCGCGAAATCGCGGCCACTGCCGCCGCCATAGTTGACGTCTTCAAAGATTGTGCCGGAGATGGCAAAGGTGAGCGCCTCGCCGATTTGAAATTCACTGAACGCGGCCGCGCCCGTGATTTGCGTTGTCGTCGCGGTCCGCGTTCCCATCGTGGGATAGGCCCATCCGGCATTGTACTTGCCGACAATGACGTTGGCCGTGTTGGCACCGGCGTCAACATCGCCGGCTACGAAGGTGAACGTCGCGCTGTAGGTCGTGAACGTGATGCCGCTGTTGGTGAGGCTCCAATACCGATTGACCGTCTTGATGGCGTTGATCGCGGCCGTGCCGATATTCGGATGATCGCCGGCGGCGCTGCTCGCCGACAGATTCCCCGCGACAATCACGTTGGCGAACGTCACAGCCAACGGTGTGTAATTGGTCGCATCGCCAATCTCGAACGTCTTCGACGTCGCACCAGTGGCGATGTACTTCTGGACGTTCCCGTTGATATGGCCACTGGTGCGCGACACACTGCCGGTGGTACTGCTGTTCAGCGTGTTCGCGCCT
>JANOKE010000982.1:0-9282 GCA_031419135.1 Gemmatimonadaceae bacterium | reverse complement strand
CGAAGAGCAACTGGCTAGCATTGCCGCGCAGGCGACCAATCGCCACGCCAATGATTGGTTCGCCAGGATCGGCGGGTACCCACCGGTCATACCCTGCGAACTTCACCGTTTTCGTTGCGACATCGTGTGCGAAAAAGTACGCCACCGCTCGATCTTTTGACCGATCGCCGAAGGTATAGCTTTGCCGACTGTAGCTGCGATCGCCATAGCGATAAACATCACGGTGTTGCCAAAGCGCACGCCACCACCGCCAACCCGCTCGGTCGACCACACGCCGACATTTCCAACCGGCGGGATGCACACCCAGCTCGTGCCATCCGGGCACGAATACGCCGTATCACGTGGCAATCGCGGCGCCGTGATGTCCCCGAATGACGGCGGCTGCAAGAGCCTCGTCCATGATCCATTGGGTTGTTGTTGTGCGTAGCTCAGGCCCCCGACCGAGCCTTGCCCAGAGTCGTATGCGCCGGCACCGATGACGCTGAGATCCGTCCGACTGTCGGCGTGTTTGATGAAGCCGGAGAATTCCTGTTCGGGGAGATCGACCGGGATCTCGCGTGCGGGGCCGAGCACAGTGCCGTTATTGCGAAGCTCACGGATACTGATCTGTGTCGTCGCGCGCGGCGCGGTGTTGTAGAATACGCGTCCAAGTCCGGCCAATTCATATCCGGTCGCCGTGGTGATCGCCGTGACGTCGCGCAGGTTCTGACCGGCGATCCAACGCGGAAAGAGGTCGGTGGTACGCCACGTGCGAACGGGCACAAGGATGGGATACACATTCGTTTGCGCACCGCTGCCGAAGGCCTGACGAAGGTCGAAGACGTGCACACTATTGGTTTGGGCATTGGCGCCGGCGATAGCCTCTACCACGTAGCCATCGGCATCGCGGACGAGCGCGAGTCCTTCGCTCGCGAAGTCGGATTGCAGTCGCGACCGTTTCGCTGGCGCAGGCACCGAGCGCGACGATGGCGCCTGTGAGGATGACGTTCTGAACGTTGGAGTGGCGCATGGGATCACCGAGGGATACCCCAGCGGCCCAAGCTCCGCGAGCCAGCGGTACGGCGCCATCTCCTGCGCGATGGCAGGAACGAAGCGTAAGGCGACGTCGGCACCTGGCGGGATCCCCGAGAATCACATCGAGACGCTCCAGCTCAGTGGCGACGCGGTTGAGTTGGCGGAAGCCTCCTCAAGCACATCGTCAACTTGCACCGGATCCATTGGTATAATTCTGTGAATCTGCGTCGTGGCTATCCGCCATTAGGTGCTCCGTCCGAGCCGCCGCCCTACCTGCTCGGCCGCGGCAACTCCGTGCCATTGCGCTTCCTCGAACAGGCTCAGGCCGCTGAGATCGGCGTGCGCGCAGTACACGCCGGGAGCCGCTGACCAGCGCCGCATCGCATCCACCCGCGACATCACACCCGGCACCGGCCGCGCCATCGCATGGCCCCACCGCATGACATCGACGTGCTCGACGCACTCGGCGATATCCGGATGCGCGCGTGACAAATCTGACAAGATCTGGTCACGCCACGCACTCCATGGTCGTTGCTGCAGCCACCGTCGTCCGTCCACCGATGGGCGATCAACAATGGCGTGATACCAGGTCCACACCCGGCGATCGGAGCGCGTGGCCAACGACTGATGACCCGCATCGACATAGCCCAAGGACGGGCTACCATAAATGATGTTGTCCCATGCTGGCGGTGCGCCGCGTTCCTCCGGCGGCCGCCGCAGTGTCAGATTGGCCACCACCCACGGCGCGTAGTCGATGGTGACCGGCAAGCGCACTCCGGGCAATACGCGTGGCAGCACGAACAGCGGCGCCGCCCAGACGACGGCGTCACAGGTGACGTCGACCTTGGGGGTTCGCACGATCCATTTGGATCCCTGTCGCTCGAGATGCACCGCGGGCGCGCCGGTGAACACACGTGCTCCGGCGCGGAGGGTCAATTGGCGGACGATCCAATCGTTGCCCTCAGGCCACGTCAGCGGCCCCTGCTCGTCGGGCTCGCGCGAGGCGAAATAGTGTATCGCGGCCCACGCGCTCGCCTGTGACAACGAGGCCCCGTAGTCGTCGCGTGTTCCGTACTCGACCCACCACCGCAGCGCCGGCGAGGTGAGTCCCTTCGCGCGAAGCCATGCATCGGCCGTTAGCGTATCGAGGGCGCGCAGCGCGTCGGCCGCCTGCGTTGCCACGCGTCCTGCCCGCAAATGGGCGTGCCCCTGTGCCGACGGCACGGTGAACGCCCCAGTCGCCCGCCATTCCTCAATCAGTTCCGCGAACCGCGCGAACTGCGCACGCTCGGCGCTCGGCAGCGCATCGAACGGCTCGCTTCCTTCATGCCAGCGACCATGCTGAAACACGCGCTCCTGCGGCGAATGGCACAGAGTACGCTCATCCCACCGTCCGGACGCGTCGAGCACCCCAAGCTCGCGCATGAGTTGTCGCACGTGCGTGGCGTCGGGACCAGGAACTGGGAGATAGTGCGCGCCCCACGGAAATCGCCCGGTCTCATTGCGACCTGATCGCGAGTTGCCGCCGGTGGAGTCACCGAGTTCCAACAACAGCCAATCGCGGAGACCGATCGCGTCAAGCCGCCAACCCGCGGAAAGACCTCCAATGCCGCCACCGACAATCGCTACGCTCGTGCGGTGCTGTTCGCGCGCGCGCGGCAGCGTGTGACCATTGCGCAGCGCATGTCCGACGGAGCTGTTGTCGACCACAAATCCGCCGGTGATGACAGGACCACTCTTGTGAACAAGCCCAACCAAAGCGGGAGCGAACACCATCGTCGCCAGAAACTCGCGACGGGTGGGGGGGGGTTGAGACGGGAGACCGGAGACGGGAGACGGGAGACGTCGCGCTGGCGTGGCCTGCAGACTGACGTCCGACGCGCACCACGCGTCCGGCTCAGCGTCTCCCGTCTCCCGTCTCCCGTCTCCCGTCTTCACCTATTGATCTCGTCGAACTCTCGCTCATAGTACCGCACCAACACTTGATCATTGAGTCGGTTCGGCAGTGCCGCGATCTTGCTCATATCCGTCGGAAAGTCGAACAGGCCCGGCACCGAGGCGAGTGTCAGGTAGCGCAGTCCCGGTGGCAGCGCGGTCGGTGCCACATACGCATCGGTACCGGCCAACACAAAGCCCCATTCGCCGAAGCTGGGCACGTACACGTGATACGGCGACGTACGCAGTCCCGCGCCCTCGAGCGTTGCCACAATGCTCCAGAACGACTGCCGCGCAAACATGGGCGACGTACTCTGCACGGCCAGAAACGCTCCCGGCGCGAGGTGCTGTTTCACCAGGCGATAGAATGCGCTCGTGTACAGCTTGCCCACGTGATAGTTGGACGGATCGGGGAAATCGATCACCACGAAATCGAACACACCCGGCTGATTGTCCAGCCACGTAAACGCGTCTTCGTTGACCACGTGAACGCGCGGATCGTTGAGCGCACCGAGATTGAGGGCGGTAAGCCGCGAATGCGTGCGGAAGAGCGACGTCATGCCGCCGTCGAGATCGACCAGCGTGACATGTCGCACGTCGGGGTACTTGAGAATCTCCCGGACGGCCAGACCGTCGCCGCCACCCAGCACAAGGACGCGCTGCCGTGAACGCGCGGCTGCCAACCCGGGATGCACCAGCGCCTCGTGATAGCGATACTCATCGCGCGAGGCGAACTGCAGGTGTCCGTTGAGATACAGGCGCAGATCATCCTTCCAACTCGTGAGCACAATGCGCTGATAGCGCGTGTCCTTGGCCAGGATAATGGGATCCGCATACATCCCTTCTTCCGCCAGCGTCGTGATCCGCTGGCCCTGCCAGAGGCCGGCGCCCAGCAACGCGAGGGACACGAACCCCAGCACTTGCAGGGCGCGCCGACGCGGCAGCACGTCACGAAACAGCCACGTGCTCCAGAGCCCCACCAGCACATTCACGATGCCAAAGAGAATCGCCGAACGCACCAGCCCAAGTCGCGGCACCAACAGCAACGGAAACAACAGCGACGCGAACAGTGCCCCGATGTAGTCGAACGTCAGCACATTCGAAACCACATCCTTGAAATCGAAGCGATCCTTGAGAATCCGCATGAGCAGCGGAATCTCCAGACCAACCAGAATGCCAATCAGCATTACCGTGCCGTACAGCACCGGCCGGAAGGCGTCCGTGTAGGCGAACGCCAGGAACAGCACCAGCGAGGAAAATCCGCCGATAACCCCCACCAACAATTCGATCACGACAAATCGAGTCACCAACCCTCGCCCGATGAATCGCGACAGCCAACTGCCGATGCCCATAGCAAACAAATACGTGCCAATGACGGTCGAGAACTGCGTGACACTGTCGCCAAGCAAATACGAGGCCAATGCGCCGGCCACGAGCTCGTAAATGAGACCGCAGGCCGCAATGAGGCAAACGGAGATGAACAAGGCCGCATTCATGGGGCTTGATGACTCGCGACGGGAGACGGGAGACACTCAGCCGGACACGACACCGATGTTTCCGCGTGACGCGCCGCGCCGTCAGGCTGGACGTCTCCCGTCTCCCGTCTCCCGTCTCCCGTCTCCCTTCTTTCCGTTCAGTGTATCGCCGCCGCCACGATGATGCCGAGTGCAATCGCCACCGCCCCCATCAATGTCGCGGCTGCCTGATTCCGCTTCTCGCCAATCTCATCCCACAGCTTGCCAGGGGTGAGCAGATCGAGCACCACAAACGCCACGACGAACAGCGCCACACCGAGGCCCGCAAACACGGCTGCACTTGCCACGTTGGTCCAGATCGCATCCATAATGGTCAGGCTCCGTTACTTCCCTCGCATGGTGCGGCCGGGAATGAAGTAGGGTGAACGATATGCGCCCGGATTGGCGCGTACAGACCTGGGATTGGTTTTCCCTTGCGCAGTCGAACTCAGCGACCATCCGCGATATTGCGCGCTTCCAAGCAACAGCAGCACGGCAGCGCCCCACAGCGTGTACAGGCGTATGCTCATTCGTCGTCTCCGTCGTCGCTGGACGCCGAGCCGGTTGCCGAGCCATAGTCACTCTCGGCCCAGCGGCGCGATTCGAAGGCACCCTTGGAGACCAGCGCCAGCAACGCCGGTACGATCAGGGCGAGCAAGGCAACCAGGTAGAACACGAAGCTGGGCACATCGCGTCGCACCCGCAGCGTGTATTCGACAGTGCGGTTGGACTCGCCGCCCTCGGGCGCGACGCGCAGGAAATAGCGACCTCCCGGAACCGATGCCAGACGTACGCTGGCGCGACGGGAGCCCTCGGTCCAGCTTCCGTCGCTGTCACTTCCGGAGTAGTAGCTCACTTGCTTTGAAAACTCGCGCGTCGTCCCGGTCGCTTCGTCGATCAGTGTGAAGTCGATGAACACCCAGCTATTGCTGAGATCGGACTCGATGTCGACCGTCACACTCGACGGCCGACCGTCCAGCACGAACGCCGGCGTCACGAACGCCGATGAGTCTTCAGTACCCTGCGTGAACGAATAGTGGTTGGTGTACGCCACGGCCCCGCGCGACAGGGCGATGTTGCCCAGCAACATCGCGACCAGCAGCAACAGAAACAGTCCGAAGCGGCGGAATACCCGCCCCGCCGTGGCCTCGTTTGGATTTGGCTGATTCGCGAATACGCCAATAGGCGACAGCAGCCGTTCCGGCTGGCCGAACGCCTTCGCGATAACCTCGGGTGGTGTGTACGTCCCCATCGACCACGTGGTCTCACCGTCCGACGCTTCGGCACTCAGCATGAACGGCGGGGCGATGAAATCACGCGCCACTACGGTATCACCAACCCGCAATTCCCAGGGAAACTCTCCCAACGCCAGGGTGGTGCGCGCGGTTGCCGTCTGGAAGTGCTTGTACGTGCGATCGGCCAACAGCGCCACGGGGCGACCGCCCGCCGAATCTTCACGGGGCCGACGGCGCAACTTCTCGATGACGTTCCAGTGTCCCTGATATTCCGAGAGATACAGGAATCCACGATACGGATTGAACGCGACGTACTCGGTCCACGAGTAGTCTGTCCCTTCAACGGTGATCGTGACCACTTGAAAACCAATCAGCTCCCACGGTGCGCCATGCCAGGTGCCTCGCGTGCCCAGCGGCAACCGCGGCACTACCGTGATGGCATCGCGCTGTCGCTGCAGCACGCGGAAGTTGGGGTCGGTGGCATCGAGTACGGCACCGCACGAGGCACACGCCACGGTCACCGCCCAGCCTTGCGCGTGCAACACGATCGCGGCGCCGCACGACGGACAGGACAACGACTCGGCGCGTGGGCGCTTCGATGCCAGATCAAGCGGTACGCTGGTCACAGACGCCTCCTCACGTCACCACCCCTCGAATTCGCGCAGTTGCGTGAACGCCAACGACTCAAAGTCGATATACTCGCCCAGATACAGCGTTGGTGGCTCGTCGCTGAAGTCCACCGTTGCCAGGTGGCCCGAATCGTTCTGCAGGTCGACGAACAGGCAGCTTTCGCGTGTGAACGACGTGAATGGCAACTCGCCCTCGGTGCCCAGGTAACTGGCGTGCGTCATCGTCGCGACGTCGTACGCCTGGTCACCCCAGTAGAACGTGTCGCCAACGTGTGACGAGTTGGGATTGGGCAGTGGTCCGTTGGGTGGTACCACAACCGTCATCGCGTACTCCAACTGCGCATCGGACAGCCACGCACTGGTGCCATCACTCACGCGGCAGTACCACTCGTTCCAGCGGCCACGCGCCCAGGCATACGCGATACGCCCAACCACCAGGAACGCGCGTCCCCGCCACTTC
This sequence comes from Gemmatimonadaceae bacterium, assembly GCA_031419135.1. Lineage (GTDB taxonomy): Bacteria > Gemmatimonadota > Gemmatimonadetes > Gemmatimonadales > Gemmatimonadaceae > Gemmatimonas. The sequence continues at coordinate 2,495 of JANOKE010000982.1, read as the reverse complement.
CCTTCGGTGCCGATTTGAATTGGCGAGCCGGTCTCGGGATAATTGGCCTGCAACCCCACCGTCTCGAGATCGAGATCGCGTCGTACCAGCACCGCCTTGCAGTACACGCACGTGGTCTGCACGGCTTGCGCCCACAGAAAGCGAATGGACGCACCACAGTTGGGGCACGCAGTGGTGCGGGGGGTGGGGGCGGGGGCGAGCATTCGTGTTTAAGACGGGAGACTGGAGACGGGAGACGGGAGACGCTGGAGGTCCGGACGTCTTCCGTCTTCCGTCTCCAGTTTCCCGTCTTCAGACACGTATATCCGGTCCAAACGCCGCACGCTTACCTCGCGTGCACCGACCAATTCTCCCAGGCGTTTGGAAAAATTCCAATCCACCTTCGGCCTGCAACAGAACAGGTTCATGCACAGTGACGTGTGCTCGGGAAACGTGTGCACGGTGAGGTGCGATTCGGCGAGCATGAGCATGCCGGTCACACCACCGGGCATCGGGAACCGATGCCACAGCGCTTCGCCCACCGGGTTGAGCGCGAGCTCCTGGACCAGTGCATCGAACAGCCGTTTGAGCGCGTGCACGTCGCCGAGTCGCACGGGGTCACACCCGTACGCCTCGACGACCCATTCACTGCCGTTCATCAACGGTCTCGGGTTGACGCGACGACTACGCCTGTGACCCGCCGCACTCCGGACAAAACTTGGCGACCGACGCAATCGACTTGCCACAGTGCAGACAGAATTTCGTTTCGCCGGTGGGCGCTGCAGACGCCGGTGCCGACGAAGGTGCGCCCGCCGGTGCGCCACCCATCGATCCACGCATCGCGTCGGCCATGGCAGCGCCCATACCCATACCCGCACCCAGTCCGACGCCCATTCCTGCCATACCACCGGGGTTCGCCGCCGCGATAGGGATACTCTGCGCGGCCTGGAACTGCGTGTACGTGCGCATGTCGCCGATCATGGTCATCGAGATGCGCTCATCAAGACGCTTCTGCAACTCATCGGGAAGCGACAGGTTTTCCACGGTAAACGTTTCGAGCTTGAGCCCCAGCTGTTCAAACGTTGGGGCCACGGCGACGGCGATTTGCTTGGCCAGCTCACCCTGATTCGCGGCCATGTCGAGGAATGGCACCTGGGCGCTTGCGAAGGCCCCCGTGAAGCCGTTGATCACCGCATTGCGCAACTGCGGTTCGATTTGGTCGACCGTGTACTCCGCATCGGTGGCGCCGATGCTGGATTGGAAAACCGCCGGATTGGCCACGCGAAAGCTGTACACGCCGAAGGCGCGCAATCGCACCGCGCCGAACTCCTTGTCACGAATCGTAATAGGCTGCTGCGTACCCCACTTCTGCGCCGTTTGAATGCGCGTGGAGAAAAAGTAGACATCGCTTTTGAACGGAGACTCGAAGGCCTTGTCCCAGTTCTGCAGATTGGTCAACAGCGGAAGATTGCTGGTGATAAGCGTGTGCAGACCAGGTCCGAACTGATCGGCCGCTTTGCCTTCGTTGACGAAAAGCGCCAGCTGCGACTCACGAACCGTGAGCTTGCCGCCGCTTTGGATTTCCATGTCCCGCATGGGATAGCGGTACATGAGGACTCCAGGGCCCGACTCGGTCCACTGGATGACATCGATGAACTGTTTCCGCAGAAAGTCGCCGAGCGCCATGACCGTCTCCTGGATGCGGCAGTGTTGTACTGCTGCTGTTGCGAGAACGCGCCCCACTCCAACCGGAGCGGGGCGCGCGCGTGTTGTTGTCCTATGTTAGGACCGTTTTCTCACTACGGCAACCGCGCCGAAAAGTGTCAGACCGTGGTCGCGGCGGTCGAGACCGGCGTACAGTACTGATCGAATGCGGCGGTCAGGTCGACGGCGATCTCCTGCGCGCTCCGCCCTTCGATCCGGTGCCGGCCAAGCATAAACACCACGTCGCCATCCTTGAGCAGGGCGATGCTCGGCGAGCTGGGTGGATAGCCCACAAAGTAGGCTCGGGCCCGGTCGGTGGCTTCGGTATCCTGTCCGGCGAACACCGTTGTCGCGACATCGGGCTTGACGCCATGCGTCATGGCCATGGCGATGGCCGGGCGGGCGTTGCGTGCCGCGCAGCCACACACCGAGTTCACGACCACCATCGCGGTGCCTTTCTGATCCTTGAGGAGCGCATCAACCGCTTCCGCCGTACGAAGTTCCTGGACACCAACACGCGTGAGCTCCTGGCGCATCGGGATGAGCAGCTGTTCGGGATACATCATGTTGCCACCTCAGTATTCGGGGATGTCTTCGCGGGCGGTGTCGCGCACGAGCGCGAGAATCGCGGCTTGCGGCACCACCAGGTATTGCTCGTTCTCGAACGTGATTTCCACCGCCGCCTTGCGGAAGAACAACGCATAGTCGCCTACCCGCGCCTGCATCGGCACGTATCGCGCCTCGCGGTTGGAGCCCCCGATACGCCAAGGCTCTTCGCCTTGATCGGTGAGGTCGGGCATGGCCAGACCGGG
>JANOKE010000981.1:0-1058 GCA_031419135.1 Gemmatimonadaceae bacterium | reverse complement strand
GCGTTGCTTGTGAATCTGTTGGGAAAGCCGGATGCGGGAAATCCGCCTGTCCGGTTTGATGAGGGGGACCAGGGTCATTCCTGGTCCCTACTCTACCGACCTTCGCGGTTGAATTGGTTGGGTATAAGGACGCTTGAAGGTTGAACAATGAATCCGGCGCCCAACTGTCACGTCACACGATCCATAACCCAACGATTCCTCTGCGTCCTCCGCGTACCCTGCGGTGCACATTGCAGTAGTCGCCCGCACGAAACCGCACTATCCCGCGCCCGCTGCCACGCCCAGGGCTGCATCGGCGAGCGCGGGGCGACGGACCTACTTCACGTTCGCAACGAGTGTGGTTGAAATGCGTTCCTGGAATCCATCGTGCAGAGCGAGTTCGAAGGGTCCAGCCGCCAAGGACGCGAAGGTCGCCAAGGTGTCCGTTGTTGATCACATTGTTCCTTTGCGTCCTTTGCGGTTCAAAATTGGTTTGGAATTCCTCTACCGCAGAACCGCCACACTATCGTGGAGTAACTATAGGAACACTTGAAGGTGGAACAACGAATCCGGCGCGCATTTGTCGCGTCACACGATCCATAACCCAAGCGTTCCTCTGCGTCCTCCGCGTACCCTGCGGTGCAAATTGCCGTCGTCGCCCGCACGAAGCCCCACTATCCCGCGCCCGTGGCCACGCCCAGCAACCGCACCGCCTCTCGCGCGATCGGATCCAGCCCCGCGCCGCCGGTATCGGCGTGGGCGATGATGGTGGCGCGCATGCCCGGCGTCCAGAAACTCCGCACATGCGCTGCGGTGGCCGCACTGGGCTCATCACCCGGCAGCGCGCGAAGGTTGCGCGCGATCTCGTTGGCCATGCGCACGAGCTTTTCCACCTTCATGAGGCCCCATCTCCAGCGGTCGCCGACGCAGCCGTACCGGCCTGCACGAATTCCGCGCCGTGAAACACCAGTGCACTGTCGCGGCGGGCGACGGCCAGCAGTGTCATGCCGTGCAGCACCGCGCGTTCGACCGCCAATGACGTCGGTGCCGAAATGGCCACGATGGTGGACGCGCCGTAC
>JANOKE010000980.1:0-2855 GCA_031419135.1 Gemmatimonadaceae bacterium | reverse complement strand
GACGTGAGGCACGTGCAGGGTCGCAACGTGGCGCGCATCGAACTGCCGATGCACCTGTTGAACTAACCGTGATCCTTGCGCGTCGCTTTCTTGCGCGGCAGTCGTTTTGAGTTCTTCCGCAGCCAATCCGCAAGCGACGGTTCGTCGATCGTGCCCTCGGCCACGCCCAGCATCGTCGTCACTGCGTCCGGCTCGGTGGCGACGAGATCCCGCCCGTTCAGCGCCAGAAACACGAACATCGTTTGAAAGGCCGTGCGCTTGTTGCCGTCGCTGAACGCGTGGTTCCGTGCGATCCCGCTCCCATACGCGGCGGCGCAGGCCGCAAGGTCCGCGGCGGCCTGATCATGCCACTGGTGTTGGGGACGCCCGAGCGCCGACTCCAACGCACCGGAATCGCGCAGGCCCTGCAACCCGCCGTGCTGTTCAAGTTGTACGGCATGGATCGCCTCCACATGCGCGCGGGAAAGCCATTGGGGTTCACGCCGCGCCACGTGCGTTCGCCTAACGCTTGGAGAGTTCGCGCATCGCGTTGCGGTAGCGCTTGGCACCTTCGTACGCGATCGTCATGACTTTGGCAAACTCTGCATCGTACGCCGTGATCAGGATCCCGTCCGGCGTTTCGCGCAATTCCACGCGATCGCCTTTCTCGATGGAATACTTCTCCAGCATCTCTTTGGGAATCGTCACGCCGGCGGAGTTGCCGAACGGCCGAATAACGGTTTCCTTGACGCGCATTGGAGGCTCCTGACAGGTTATTACAAATGTAATATGCTTGTCAAGATCGAAGGCGGTTGCCCGGACTTGTTCCTGAATGACAAACACCGTCGCGGCGACTACAGCGTCTATGCGGTAGCCGACCAAACGATTTGGCAGGCCGGTGGAAGCAGTGCCCGCGCCGTTGATGTGTTCAGCCGAATGATGGCCGCATTGGCAATCGCAACCTGATCAGCTTCAGCGGTAATTTCGGCATCACCATGACGGCCCCCGTCGCGAAACGCGCCAGCGACGTTGCCGGATTGGCCCTCGGTATGGTGACCGTGGGGAGTCATGTGCGGGACCTTGATCGCGACATCGGGTTGTTTGATGGCAACACCGCGTATCCCGTGCGACGAGCCGAGAGTGTGGTTGAAGCCACGTACCAATATCAAGTCAAACCGTGGTGGCAGTTGCAAGGCGCCGTGCAACACACCCACAAGCCTGGAGCGGGCTTGGTGCTGAATGGCAACGCAACTGACCGACTGCGCATTCCAAACAGTTTGGTCTTGGGACTCCATACCAACATCAGCTTCTGAGGAATTGTGTGGCACCGCCGGCATCGTGGCTGAGCAAACAGAACGCCCCGGAGCTGAGCTCCGAGGCGTTCTGTAATGCAGCAACCGCACTGCGACTACCAGCGATAGTGCGCGAACGCCTTGTTCGCTTCCGCCATGCGGTGCGTGTCTTCTTTCTTCTTGATGGCGTTGCCTTCGCCCTTGCTGGCCGCCAGCACTTCGTTGGCCAGCTTCTCGTTCATGCTCTTCTCGTTGCGATCACGCGAAAAGCTGATCAGCCAGCGCATGGCCAGTGCGGTGCGACGATCCTGACGCACTTCGACAGGCACCTGATAGGTGGCACCACCGACGCGACGGCTCTTTACCTCCACAACCGGCTTGAGATTGTTGAGGGCCTGCTTGAACACCGCCACTCCGGGCTGTGCAGTCTTCGCTTCCACGATATCCATCGCGCTGTAGAAAATGCCTTCGGCGGTGGACTTCTTGCCCTGAATCATCAGGACATTGATGAACTTCGAAACGGTCTGGCTGTCGTAGCGCGCGTCAGGCAACACACTGCGCTTTACTGCGCTTTTGCGGCGGCTCATTTCTTCTTCGCTCCTGCGGCGGCGGCGCCCTTGGCAGCGGCGCCCTTCTTGGGCCGCTTGGTGCCGTACTTGGAACGGCTCTGGTTACGTCCGTTCACGCCCGATGCGTCAAGCGTGCCGCGAACAATGTGATAGCGCACACCCGGCAGATCCTTCACACGACCACCGCGCACGAGCACGATCGAGTGCTCCTGCAGGTTGTGGCCTTCACCGGGAATGTACGCCGTGACCTCAAGCTGGTTCGTAAGACGAACACGCGCAACTTTACGCAGCGCCGAGTTGGGCTTCTTGGGCGTCGTTGTGTAGACGCGGGTGCACACACCACGCTTGAACGGATTGCTTTTCAGCGCGGGCGCTTTGGACTTCTCCACCACGTCCTTTCGGGCGCGACGGACCAGCTGATTGATGGTTGGCATTCGCCTTGTGAGTGTTCGGGGACCTACATCTACGTGAATCGCGCCAGCGATGTCTCCTTCTGCGTCAGCGACCCGAAAACCGGCATCGCTACCTGCAACGCGGAGACACCAAAACGCCCGCCACATGCGATCCTGCACGCATGGTTTGACGGGCACTGCCAGTCGCGGCACGGAACAGACTCTAAGGATAGCCGCTTTGGAGGGTGGCGGTCAACCCACAGGATGGTTGGTTGGTTGGAAGCGCGTATTACGCGCAACCGCTGCAAACCGTTGCCAATTAACAGTTTGTGCTATTTCACGTCCAAAGTGGACGCCCTTCGGCGCTTCCGCAGTCGGCGCCAACGCAACATTTGGACTTCGAAATGGGTCATACCAGCGACGCCAGCGCTGGAAAAACCGTAGTTTCGGTAAGCACCACTGGCTCGCCGACGGGATTTTTCCCGTCTTCAGTCTCGAGTCTCCCGTCTTCATTCTCCAGTCTCCCGTCTTCACTTGCCTCAGTTCAAGCAGCGACTTCAGGTTGCCCTCGACGTCGGCTTCCATATTGACCGGGAGCTGGGCGGCGGCGGCATGTCGCGCGT
>JANOKE010000979.1:0-4369 GCA_031419135.1 Gemmatimonadaceae bacterium | reverse complement strand
CCTGCGTGAGCAGCGCAACGCCAGGGTTGGATCGATCCACATTAATGTCATTCGCCCGTTTCCCGAAGATGCAGTAATCAACGCGCTCCGCGGCAAGACCAACGTCATCATTCTCGAACGCACCGACGAAAGTCTGGCGGGGGACAACCCGCTTGCCCGCGACATCCGCGTCGCTCTGGGGAAGGCCAACGAGGTCGCGAAGTTCGGCGGCATGCTCCCCGCGCTCACGCCCGCTGAAACGCCACGCCTGTTCCGCGGCGCGTACGGGATCGGGTCGCGGGACTTTCGTCCCGAGCACACCATCGGTGCCTACGAGTTCGCCACCGGCGTATCGGGCCGAACCGACGGACGCAGTGCCGACGACGGCGAGACATTTTTCGTGCTTGGGGTCGACCATCCGTACGCCGTGATCAGCCGGGACACACCCTCGCTGTTGCCCGACGGCGCGATCGCGGTGCGTTTCCACTCCATCGGCGGATGGGGGATGATCACGACCGGCAAGAATCTCGGATCGATCATCGGCGATTTTGGACAGTTGGTGTCCGAACAGGATCCCACCTACCATGATGACGGCTCGCTCGTGGACAAGCTGTACGTCATGGCCAACCCCAAGTACGGGTCGGAGAAAAAAGGCGCGCCTACGAACTATTATCTCACGGTCGCCCCCTCACAGATCAAGGTGAACTGCGAGTTGAACCACGTGGACGTGGTGCTCTGCTGCGACCCGAAAGCGTTCACCCATACGAATCCGCTCGAGGGGCTCAAACGCGGCGGGTCGCTGGTGTGGGAATCCAGCGAAGCACCCGAGGTCGCGTGGCAGCGCATCCCGGCTGAGTACCGGCAGTTCGTGCAGGACAACCACATTCGCGTGTTCATTCTCCCCGGGTTTGATATCGCGCGAAAAGCGACAAATCAAACCGAGCTGCAACTGCGCATGCAGGGCAATTCGTTTTTGGGAGCGTTCTTTCGCGTTTCGCCGTTTCTGAAGACGTTTGGGATCTCCGAAGAACAGTTTCAGGACGTGGTCCGAAAGCAATACGTGAAGAAGTTTGCGCGTTTTGGTGATGCCGTCGTCACGTCGAACATGATGGTGATGAACGAGGGGTTCTCCCGCGTGACCGAGATTGCGATTGGACAGGCCGACGACCCCGATCGCTCGTCGATGCGCAATCCGCTGCTCGCCCCCATAGGCGAACACTATTTCCCGCCCACGGCGGGGTGCGGCTCGTGTGGGAGTGGGGGCATCCAGATGCCGGTGGCGCAACTGGCGCGCGCGCCGCTGCAAACGATAGCCAAGTTTGATTCTGAGTTCCGCGCCGGGTTCGGGTATCACCAACCGGCCAGTGCACTCGCGTCAGTTGGTATCATGGGCGCCGGTACGGGGGCCACGCAGTCCAAGTACGTCGCTCGACGGGAAACGCCGGTGTTTATCGCAGAAAACTGCACGCAGTGCATGGAGTGCATCTCGGCCTGCCCGGATACGGCGCTTCCCAACACGGCACAGGAAGTCATCACGGTGCTGCGAACGGCGGTGAACAATTACGTCACCGATCCCACCGAACGCCGCGCGCTCGCGGCCGATCTTGCCGGGATCGAACAGCGGGCCCGTGTCACGATGATGGAGTCGGTGAAGGCGAAGACCGCGGTCCCGTTTCAGGACATCATCCGCCGTGAAGTCACCGCCCTCACCACCGTGTCGGACCGCACGAAAGCGGAGTTTACCGGGATTATTGACAAGCTTCCGCTGTCCTACAGCAATGTTCCGGCCATCTTTCGCACCGTGGAAACCAAGACGCCCGGGGCTGGCGGGCTGTTCTCCATTTTTGTTTCCGATCTCTGCAAGGGCTGCGGAGAATGCGTGCAGGTGTGCGGCGATCACGATGCGCTCCGCATGACACGTGAAACCGAAGAGCTGAACGCCGATCTCACCACTGCGCAGGTGTTCTCTCGCCTGTTGCCGGACACGCCGCAGAAGTATCTTGGCCTGTACAACGACGACGACATTGCGGGTTCACGCGACGCGACGTTGCGCAATCATCTCATGGTGCGCCGCAACTACGAGGCGCTCGTGTCCGGTGATGGCGCCTGTGCCGGGTGCGGCGAGAAGAGCATCCTGCGCGCCGTGGCCAGCGTAACCGAGGCGTACATGCGCCCGCTGTATCACCGGAAGGCAGACCGGCTCCGCAAGAAGGCGGCACGGCTCGAAACGGAAGGTGCGGAAAAGCTCTCGACGCTTAAGGCGCGCAGCGACACCGAGTACGGCCTTTTCCGCAAGACATTTGCGCACGTGATCGTGGGTCTGGGTGGCGAGAACGATGGGGATACTGACCGGCGCATTGCCGACTACGAAACACAACACGGGCCGATCACCGACGCCCAACTCGTAAGCGGCCTGGCCGCGGTGCTGGAGCAGGATGCGTTCAACCACAAGGACTTGCAATCCGTGGACGGTCGGCGCGCGAACGGCATGTCGGTCATGATGATGGGCGCGAGCACCGGGTGCAACACAGTGTATGGCTCCACGCCACCGGGCAATCCGCACCCATATCCGTGGATGAACTCGCTGTTCCAGGACGGCGCGACGATTTCGTGGCTGATGGCGGAATCGGTAATTGTGGGCCATGCCAACCGCTCTGTTTCACCGGAGCGCTTGGCCGATGCGCTGCTCGATCGGACGGAGCAGGTGGTCACCGAAGCCGACTACTTCACGCTCACCCATCTCGACGATGCGCTGATGACCGAGCAGGAAATCCGCGAACTCCCCAAAATCTGGGTCATTGGCGGCGACGGCGCACTGGGCGACATCGGCTTCCAGAACGTGTCCAAGGTAATTTTGCAGAATCGGCCCAACGTGAAGATGCTGATGCTCGACACGCAGGTGTACTCGAATACGGGTGGACAGAATTCCGATTCGTCCACCATGCTTGGTGGGTACGATATGAATCAGTTTGGCGTCGCCTCCCAGGGCAAGTTGATCGAAAAGAAGAACGTCGCGGAGGCGTTTACCAGCGGTCACGGTTCACCGTTCGTGGCGCAGGTGTCGATGGCCAACGCAGCGAAACTCTACAAGGCGCTGATCGACGGTTTGGAGTACCGCGGGACGGCCTTTTTCCAGAGCTACACCACGTGTCAACCCGAACACGGTGTTGCCGACAACATGAGTGCGGATCAGGCGAAGATGGTGCGCGACGCCCGTGGGATGCCGGAGTTTGTCTTCAATCCCCGTCGCGGCGAAACCTCGCAGGAAGCGTTTGATCTCAAGGGCAACCCCAGTATCGACCGCGACTGGTGGCACACGAAGTACGCCAGCACCGGCGAAGGGTACTGCTTTGGCGTGGGACACTGGGCGCTCACGGAAGGTCGTTTCCGCAAGCACGTGAAATCGGTCAAGGAGGCGGAGGTCGCATCGCTCACGCCATTTGACGACATGCTGTACTTCGTCACGCAGGACGACGTGATCCATCGGCGGGTGTTCGATCCGACGCACCGCAGCTTCGTTCCCAACTTCGGCTGTTACATCAAAGTGGAGAGCGGCGGTACGTTCCAGTACTATGCGGTCTCGCGTCAGATGGTGCTCTTCGCGGTCGAGCGTCGCAAGGCGTGGCGCATGCTGCAGAGCAAGGCGGGCGTGGTCAACAAGGACTACCTCGCGCAGAAGTCGTTCCTTGCGAAAATCGACAAGGGCGAGCTGTCGCTGGCCGATGCGAAAGCAACGATGCACGCGCTGTTGACCGCGGAACCGGTGGTGGCGCACTGACCACACACGGGCACTGCGCCGCCCGTACCGTCAGCCGGTCAACGCCACGTCTGCGAGAACGTGCGGGCGCAACAGGATAGTCGCGATAAACTCGGGCATCTCGTGAATCGCGACAACCCGTGTCGTGCCGGGCCTGTTGCCTGTCGAGTTCACCGTCACGCACAACGATGGGCCGTGACCGTCCACACTGCCTACGAAGTGGGTGACGCAACCGGTGCGCCGATGCGTAAGCGTGACCGCGTATTCGCCTGTTGGCAACGCGGCCACCAACACATCGCTGGCCGCGATGCGCGTGCATGACAACCCAGCTGCCACCAGCGCCATGGCGCCGGCGGCGACGCCCCAGTTGGCGCGATCCAGCGGTAGCGGAGCGCGCTCGAAGTGCGCGGCAGCCGACAGACTGCCGGGCAGTTCAGCGCGCGCCGCGCCAAGCCATTGGATGAACTGAGGCTCCAGTTGCGGGGCGAGCTGGGACAGTTCCAGTACGCGCGCCGCGTAGCGCAGCACCTGACGCGTTTCGATGCGTTTCACCTCGTCGAAGAACCACGCGCACGAGGTGAACATGCGCAGCGTGGCCCGCTGCAGTTCAAGCAGTTCGCGCGCGCGCTGCAC
>JANOKE010000978.1:0-21600 GCA_031419135.1 Gemmatimonadaceae bacterium | reverse complement strand
ACCTGTCCACGCTGTTCGAGGCCAAGCTCAAGGCGCTCGCCGACTCGAATCCGGACAGTGGCAGGAAGGTCAAGCTGTTGTCGTTGAATTTCTCGCCGCTCACCTACGATTTTGTTCGCGCCGATTCCACGGGGAAGGGGTTTACCGATCGCACGTTTTCGATATCGGCGCGGACCGACCTGCTGCCGGGCCTCGATTTTCGTTCGAGCTACGAGTTGTTTCAGGGCGACCCAATGTCCGACACCGCCACGTTCAGTCCGTATCGCACCGATGTCGGTGCGTCGTTCAGTCTGGACGGCAAGTCGGCGCTGGTGGGCTTGCTCGCGCGCCTGCTGGGTCGTCGTTCGGCGATTGAACTCGATCCCGCACAATTGCGCCCCGGGGTCAACGCCGACGGATCGGTGGTGGGGCAGTCGCGGCAGATGAACGCGGCTGGATCGGGTGCGCGCGGCGCGCAGCAATTGTCGCTGCCGTCGGGTCAGGGCTGGCGCATGAGTCTCCAGTACAACGCCTCCCGGCAACGCCCGCCAATCGGCGGAACGCAGATCGTGAATGATCCCACCACGTTGTGCGCCGCGCAAAAGATCTTCGGCCTCGCCGCCTACGATCAGTGTATCTTCCTCGCCCAAAACGCGCCGCCAACCGGCGTCACGTCCGGACAGAGTGCGATTGGCGCTCCCGTGTTCATTTCGCCGCCCACGCAAAACGTCACCGGGTCCATGTCGTTCAACATCACACCCAAGTGGGCCGCGCAATGGTCCACGCAGTATGATGTCACGCGTGCGCGATTCGCCTCACAGCAGATCGGACTGCAGCGGGAAATGCACGATTGGAACGCGGTGTTTTCCTTTACGCAGGCCCCCAACGGCAACTTCGCGTTTAATTTCTTCATCGCGCTGAAGGCGCAGCCCGAACTCAAGTTCAATTACGACCGGCAGACGTATCGGTCCAGCGGTTTCTGATCCGCCCGCGCGGAAGGATTTGCGACAGTGTTGTCACTCGACGGTCATTCGCTTCGTATTCGAGATGTGCTGGCGGTTGCCGACGCCCGCGAGCCGGTGGCGCTCGCGCCCGACGCGCGGGCGCGCATGCTGGTCACGCGCGCCGTTGTTGATCGGGCGGTGCGGGCTGGCGTGCCGGTGTATGGGGTGAACACGGGTTTCGGCAAGCTGTCGGAAGTCACCATCCCCAATGATCAGTTGGCGGCGTTGCAGCGCAATCTGGTGCGCAGCCACGCCGCGGGAGTTGGTGATCCGCTTCCGGAGCGCGAAGTGCGCGCCATGATGCTGCTGCGCGCCAACGTGCTGGCCACCGGCTTCGCCGGCGCGCGCGCCAACATTGTGGACGCGCTGCTGGCCTTGCTGAATGCCGGCGTGTGGCCACTGGTCCCCGAGCAGGGCAGTGTCGGTGCCAGCGGTGATCTGGCGCCCTTGGCGCACCTCGCGCTTACGTTGATGGGCGAGGGCCGGGCACACCTCGACGGTCAACAGAACGACTCGGCGGTGGTGTTGGCGGCGGCGGGATTGACGCCGGTTACGTTGGCCGCCAAGGAGGGCATCGCGCTCATCAACGGCACGCAGGCGCACACCGCCGTCGCCGCGCTCGCCAGTGCCGAGCTGCGACGACTGTGGTTCGCCGCGCACGTGGCGACGGCCATGAGTCTTGAGGCGCTGCTCGGGACGCCCGATGCCTTTGATGCGCGGATTCAGGATGCGCGGGGACAGGTGGGGCAGCGTCAGTCGGCGGCACTTCTGCGCGCACTGCTGACAGACAGCGCCCTTCGTGAATCGCATCGCTTTGGTGATCCGCGCGTGCAGGACGCGTATGCACTGCGCTGTGTGCCGCAGGTGCATGGACCGGCCTGCGAAGCGTTGGCGTTCGCCCAGGGAATCATCGAGCGCGAACTCAATGCCGCGACCGATAATCCGCTCGTGCTTGAAACCGGTGAGCTGCTGAGCGGCGGCAATTTCCACGGGCAAGCCGTGGCGTTAGCCAGTGATGTGCTGGCGATCGTCAGTGCCAACCTGGCGGTCATCAGCGAGCGACGTACCGATCGTCTCGTGCATCCGGATTTCAATCAGGGCTTACCGCCGTTTCTCGCGGGATCGCCGGGGTTGGAGTCGGGTTTCATGATGACGCAGGTCACCGCCGCGGCCCTCGCCAGCGAGAACAAATCGCTCGCCCATCCAGCCAGTGTGGATTCGATTCCCACTGACGGCAACAAGGAGGATGTGGTGCCGATGGCGATGGCCGCGGCCGTGAAGTTGCGTCGTTCAGTGCGCAACCTCCGCCATGTGCTGGCGATCGAACTCATCGCCGCGGCCGAAGGACTCGAGTATCGTCGGCCACTGCGCAGCAGCGCACCGGTCGAACAGGCGCACGGCCTGGTGCGCGGCGTGGTGGCCAGACAGTCCGGCGATCGATCACCGTCGCCGGACATCATCCGATTGGGCGATGCGTTGGCGGCGGGCCTGCTGGATTCCATCACGAACGGAGTGCTCGAATGAGTCACCGCGGGTTTAATGCCGCGAGCGGGGTGAGCACCGCCCCTACGCATGGTCCTCGGCCGGTACGGGCCCCGCGCGGAACGGAAATGACGTGTCGGGGGTGGGAGCAGGAAGCCGCGCTGCGCATGCTCATGAACAACCTCGACGCGGAAGTTGCCGAACGCCCCGACGATCTGGTGGTGTACGGGGGGACGGGTCGGGCGGCGCGTTCGTGGGAGGCGTTTGATGCGATCGTGCACACGTTGCGCACGCTGAACAACGACGAAACGCTGCTCGTGCAGAGCGGCAAACCGGTGGCCGTGTTTCGCACGCATACCGATGCACCGCGCGTGTTGATCGCCAACGCGAATCTCGTGGGACGCTGGGCGACCTGGGACGAATTCCGTCGCCTCGAGCGTCTCGGGCTCACGATGTACGGCCAGATGACCGCCGGGTCGTGGATCTACATCGGCTCGCAGGGCATCGTGCAAGGCACGTACGAAACATTTGGTGCCGTGGCGGCGCGACATTTTGGCGGCACGTTGGAGGGTCGGCTGGTTGTTACCGCGGGGCTGGGCGGCATGGGCGGTGCGCAACCACTCGCAGCCGCCATGCACGGCGCGGCCGTCCTGGGCATCGAAGTTGACCCGGCGCGTATTGCCAAACGCCTCGAAACGCGATATTGCGATCGCGCCACGGCATCGTTGGACGAAGCGCTTTCATGGCTGCGTGATGCGCAGGCGCGACGCGTCGGTCTCTCGGTGGCGCTTGAAGCGAATGCCGCCGACGTCCTGCCGCAACTGATCGCGCGTGACATCGTTCCCGACGTGCTTACCGATCAAACCAGCGCGCACGACATGCTGGTCGGGTACATCCCGGTCGGCATGACGCTGCACGAGGCCGCCGCGCTTCGCGCATCGGATCCGGTCACCTACATCGCGCGGGCCACGGCGTCGGTGGTGGAGCATGTGCGTGCCATGCGCACGCTCCAGGATCGCGGGGCCATCACGTTCGACTACGGCAACAACATCCGCACCGTCGCCTTCGACGCGGGCGTTGATGACGCGTTTCGGATTCCCGGCTTCGTACCCGAATATGTGCGCCCCCTGTTTTGCGAAGGAAAGGGCCCCTTTCGCTGGGTCGCGCTCTCGGGCGATCCAGCCGACATCCACCGGACCGATGAGTTGGTGTTGGACCTTTTCCCGCACGATGCACAGTTGCGCCGTTGGATCACGCTGGCGCGCGAGCGGATCACGTTTCAGGGACTTCCGGCGCGCATTTGCTGGCTGGGGCAGGGAGCCCGTGCTCGGTTTGCGCTCGCCCTCAATGATCTGGTGGCCCGTGGCGACGTCTCCGCGCCAATCGTCATCGGACGCGATCATCTCGACACCGGCAGCGTCGCGTCACCATTTCGCGAAACTGAAGGCATGCGCGACGGCTCCGACGCCATCGCCGATTGGGCAATTCTCAACGCGATGTTGAACGTGGCCAGCGGCGCGTCGTGGGTGTCGTTTCACCACGGCGGCGGCGTTGGCATCGGCAATTCGCTGCATGCCGGACAGGTGATCGTGGCCGATGGGTCGGAACGGATGCGTCGTCGCCTCGAACGCGTGCTGACCAACGACCCGGGCATTGGCGTCGCGCGTCACGCCGACGCCGGGTACGAGATCGCGATTGCCACCGCCGAACGCGAAGGGCTGCGCTTGCCCATGCGGGACGCCGAAGTCGTGCGCTGATGCTCTCCAGTCGGTATCGGCCCTGGCATGTGCCCATATTCCTCGGCAAGTACGCGTGGTTGCGGGTTCGACAACGACCCGTGTTGCTGAATTTCGAAGTCACCATGCGCTGCAATGCCCGGTGTGGGTTCTGCGACTACTGGAAAACGCCACCGGAAGCGCGCGATACGGAGATCGCCCGGTTCGCCGAGATCGCGCGACACTTCAGCCCCATGCTGGTGACGTTTACCGGCGGCGAGCCAACGCTGCGACGTGATCTCGAAGCGATCGTCGCCTCGGTGCGCAAGGCGGTGCGGTACACCTACGTCCAGTTGATCACGCACGGCGGTATGCTCTCACTGGAGCGGGCACAGTCGCTGTGGGATGCAGGCGTCGACCAGTTCAACATCTCGCTCGACTATCTCGATGAACGGCACGATCGGGCACGGGGCATTCCAGGACTGTCGGCCAGAATTCTCGAATTGGTTCCGCGCATGCGCGCCGCCGGGATCGGAGGGATCCGATTCAATACGGTCATCAAGCAGGACAATCTGGATCAGCTGATCCCGATCGTTGAACGCGCCGCCGAGTTGGGTGGCGGCGTCAATTTTTCGCTGTACACCGACTTCAAGAACGGCAACCGCGAGCACCTGATTGGGGCGGAGCAGCAGGCGATGCTCGAGCAAACGGTGCAGGCGTTGCTGGCGTACAAGCGACGACGACGCGGCATCATTACAAACTCCGACCACTACCTTGAACAGATACCGCGCTATGTGCGGGGAGACATGACCGAGCCGTGCCAAAGTGGTCGAACCACGATTCACATCGATCCGCAGGGACAGGTCCGTCGCTGTCCCGATTTCCCCGCCGATGGACCGTGGCAGCAGTATCGCGGCTATGCGCCCATCGACTGCAACGCCTGTTACTATGCCTGTCGCGGCGAAGCGCAGGCACCGCTGCGACTCCTGTCGCGGGTGCGTGATGTGATGGCCTGATCTGGTCGAGTTCTTCTCCGAGGCCGAAGCCCATGCGTGAAATCACCAACCGGACAACCCTGTTCGTGAACGCGGCGCAAACGCTGACCGCCGCCGGTCCGGCGCGCGCCCGGCGTGGCGCAGAGATGCGCGAGGCGGGTGTGCGCGAGGGGATCGGGGTTGCGGTGCAGGGCGAGACTATTGTCGCGGTTGACACCGACGACGCGCTCCGTCGCGCATTTGCCGGTGCCGCCGAGGTAGACTGTCAGCGCGGCCTGCTCGCGCCAGGCTTTGTGGACTCACACACGCACGCAGTCTTCGGTGCGCCCCGGTGGGCCGAACACGAATTACGCGCGACGGGCGTCCCGTATCTCGAGATCGCGCGACGCGGCGGCGGCATTCATTCCTCCGTGCGCGATCTGCGCACTCGCAGCGACGACGAACTGGAAACACTGGCCGTTCCCCGACTGGCGCGATTGGCCGCCGGTGGCGTGACCACCGTCGAGATCAAGAGCGGCTACGGCCTCTCGGTGCCCGATGAACTGCGCACGTTGCGCGTCATCGCTCGGTTGGCCGACTCGCACGCGCTGCGCGTCGTGGCCACGTGCCTGGCCGCGCATGAAGTGCCGTTGGAACGTCGCGACCGGCCGAACGGTCGTGCGGGATGGATCGAGGAGATCATCGCGTCGATCTACCCGGTGGTTGCCGCTGAAGGCCTGGCCCGTTTCGTCGACGTGTTCTGTGAGCCGGGCGTGTTTGATGGAGCCGAAACGCGTCAACTGATTATTGGGGCCAGCCGGTTGGGCCTCGCGTTCAAACTCCACGCAGATGAGCTGCACGATGGAGGAGGCGCCGCGCTCGGCGTTGAACTGCACGCGGTCAGTGTAGATCACCTGGCCGCGATCTCGGCGGAGGGAATCGCGGCACTGGCTCGTTCGCCAACGGTGGCCACACTCCTGCCGGCCACCATGCTTTTCCTCGGCACGGGGCGGCAGGCACCCGCCAGGGCACTGATCGACGCCGGCGCGGCCGTGGCCTTGGCCAGCGACTTTAACCCCGGTACGTCGCCCCTGCAGGCCTTTCCCTTGGTGCTGACGCTGGGCGTGAGTGTGTTGCGACTCTCCGCGGCCGAAGCCTGGATCGCGGCGACCGTCAACGGAGCTGCCGCACTGGGACTGGCTGGTGTGACTGGCCAACTCGCTCCCGGTTTTTCGGCCGACCTGGCGGTGCACGATGTCGAGGATTACCGCGCGTTGCCTTACTGGTTCGGCGAGCGTCTCTGTCGAGGAGCGTGGGCCCGTGGTCGCGTCTGTCACCCGACGACTTGATTTCGGGCAGTTTCGGTGAACCTTACTAGTCTTCCGGGACACTGTCCGCGCAAATCGCACCCGACGGCGGGGTGCCCGATCCGACTACTGGAGTCAGCCTCGAGCGCATGGCGAACGCCGCGAAACATCGAAAGAAGGCGGCTGAATTCGAGCAGCTGAAACAGATCGATCGCGCCATCGCCTCGTACATCAAGGCGATTGAGGACAGCGAATCGGAAGGCCAGGATGTTGACGTCGTTCTGCTCAACAAGGTCGGCGATCTGACGCTGCGTCAAGGACGCGTGTCGGATGCGGTCACCTACTACGAACGCGCCGTGGAGCATTACGCGGCATCCGGGCTGTTCAACAACGCAATTGCGCTCTGCAACAAGATCCTGCGCAGCGCTCCCGGCCGCTCGAATATCTACTTCACGCTGGGTCGGATCTGCGCAAAGAAAGGGCTGCGTGGGGACGCGACGCGCAATTTCCTCGAATACGCGACCCGCATGCAGCAGGACGGGCGCATTGACGAGGGGATGCGCGCGCTCGCCGAAGTGGCCGATCTCATGCCCGAACTGACGGAGATCCGTCGACTGGTCGAGGAGCACGCGATCCAGGCCGGCATCGAGCTGCCGCGTCGCCGGACTCCGCCATTCGTTGCGGCAGCCGAGAACGAGCGTGCGGTTGTTCGGCGAGACGACAAGTCGAAGGAATTGGTTTTCCTTGATGTCGGGCTGACCAACCGAACCGTGCACGACGCGGCACCGTTGGCGCCGGTGGTCCGCACGCCAGCCAGCGCGGCCACGTCGAAAACGCCGCAGGGCGTGGAGAGCCGAGAGAAGTCGGACGGTCGGATCGCCAGAAGTGCGCGCCCCAGCCCGTCGCAGGCTGGCCCCGCCTCGCTCGATGCATTCTTGCTGTTTGATCCATCGCGTCCAGGCGCCGTGACACCACCAGAGGCATTCAAGGCTGTCGCACAGACCGCCGCGATTCCCGCGCCACAGGTCGAGGACGTGTCGACACCCGCGGTAGCGGTGCCGGATGAACCGGCGGTGGAAGCGATTGCCGGATTGCCGCTGCAACTCGTCGATGAAACACCGTACGCTGCAGGCGACGCGTCCCGCGACGTGATGTTCATTCTGGACGATCGCGCGAATGCGGCGGATGACAGCGATGCGGAACCCGGGAGTGACGTGCCCGACGCCGCGCTCACGTGGATCGTTCCGCGTGACGCACTCGAAACGCTTGATGTCGTGTCCGATCTCGAGCGTGTGGCCGAACATCGTGATGACGACTCGGCGAATCCGGACCGTCTGACGGATCTCGTGCACGAGGAGTTCGATCACGTCGCGGATGATCCCCGCGCGTTGGTCGTCACCGGAAGTCAGGCCGGTGCGCCCGTGTACGGCCGCAGCATCCCGCGATCGCTGACGCCGATCGAGGTGTCGCCGATCCCCGAATTGGAGGCCGCCATCGAAGCGGGCGCGCGAATTGTCGCGCGTGCGGAAGCCCAGGGCGACGTCGTCGAGCGTCGCCCGCCGTACCGACTGGATCCGCACGATTTCATTCTGGCCGGAGAACTGCCGCCGCTGGTGGTTACCGATGACGTCGTCGACGCCGGACTGCGTGCGGAACGTTCTGACAGTGCCCCGCTTGCGGAACTGACGACGACGTCGGCATTCGACGACGAGCCGCTGATCGACGACAGCACGCCGATGGTGACGCCACCGTTCTCGGCGGAAATTGCGGAACCGCACGACGTGACGGCGGACCCGGTGGTTCAGCCCGCGGTGCATTCGACGCCGTCGCTTCCACTTGCCGCGGTTGCCGCAGAAGCAAACGTCGTCGCCACGACACGCCGTGAAGAATTGCGCGCGGCCGTCGCGACAACGCCGCATGATTGGATGCTGCGACGGCGGCTGGCCGAAGCGCTCTTCGAAGTTGGTGAGCGCGAAGGCGGTTTGTCCGAACTGCAAACCGCGTTGTCGGGGTTGGCGCAGTCCGGCGATCTGGCCACGGCCGTGGAGATCGCCGACGAGTTGGTCCTCATGAGTCCGGAGCGGATCCAGTACCACCAGAAGCGCGTTGAACTGGCGGTGCGAATGAACGACCAGCAGCGGCTGCGCATCGCGTACCTCGACCTGGCCGACACACTGGTGCGCATGAGCGACGACACGCGGGCGCACGCGGTGTATGCCCGGGTGTTGGAAATCGATCCGTGGGACGAGCGCGCCCGAGCCGCCCTTGGCGCTGCTGCCCCGCCTCCGCCACCTCCACCACCCACCCCACCAACGGGCGAGGACGAGTTCGTTAACCTTGCGGATTGGCTTCGCGAGGACGAACCCGGGACGACTCGCATGCGCATGCGGGAACCCGCAGTCAGCGGAGACGAGCAGGCAGACTTCGATGCGCTGCTCAGACACTTCAAGGACGGCGTGTCACGTTCACTCGGCGAGGATGACTACGAAAGTCACTACGACCTCGGTGTGGCGTACAAGGAGATGGGTCTGCTCGACGACGCGATCGCCGAATTCCAGAAGGCGCTCCGCAGCCGACATCACCGGCTTCCGGCGTACGAGGCGTTGGGACAGTGCTTCGTTGAGCAGTCTCGACACTCGGTGGCCGCAACGGTCCTCACGCGGGCGCTTCACGAACCCGGTCTGGGCGACGAGCAGCGGGTTGGGGTGTTGTATCTCCTCGCATATTCCTGTGAAGCCCTGCAGCGGTGGGACGAGGCCCGGAGTTATTATTCGCGTGCATATGCGACCGACATTCATTTCCGTGACGTTGCTGCCCGGCTGGCGGCGCTCGATCTTGTAGCGCGGTGACGATTTCCACGCGCACACCGACGGCGCTCACCGCGGCACTGCGCGACATCCAATCCCCGGCGCTGGAGCAGTTGGGTGCGGTGTCGCAGGAATTGTGGCGGATTGTGTCTGCAGACGTGCCGCTCGTGCTCCAGGTGCAGCAGCACCTCATGGGCATGAAGGGCAAGCTCTTCCGACCAACCCTGTTGCTGCTGTCCAGTGCGGTGGACGATTGCCCGGAGCCGCGCGCGGTAACGTATGCAGCAGTGATCGAGCTCATTCACCTCGCGACATTGGTCCACGATGATGCCGTCGATCACTCGGTGCTTCGTCGGGGCATGCCTACCGTGAATGCGCAGTTCAGTCACCAGGTGTCCGTCATCATGGGAGACTACCTGTACCTGAGGGCGTTGCGTGAACTCGTGGCGCTGGGCGATCTGGACGCCATGCGCGTTATCACCGACGCGTCCAACGAGATGACGCTGGGTGAAATGCGACAGCTGTCGGCGTTTGATGCCTTGGCGTTCACCGAGCGTGACTACGAAACGCTGATTCGCGCGAAAACGGCGTCGCTCTTCATGGCGGCCTGCGGCGTGGGTGCGCTGTGCGGCGCACCGCGGCACCGCGACGCGCTGGTGCGCTTCGGCGAACGACTCGGTATGGCCTTCCAGGTTGTTGACGATTTGCTGGATTACACGGAAGGTCAGGAAATGACGGGCAAGCCGAGTGGGCTCGACCTCAAGGAACACAAGATGACGCTGCCGTTGATTGCTGCACTGGGCGAAATGACCGCAAGCGGGCGGGCGCGGGTGGAGGCACTCTTCGCGTCGGTCGAACCCGAGGATGACGCCATCAGTGAGGTAGTGGGGCTGGTACGCGACCACGGAGGGCTGGACTACGCCCGCCAGCGGGGCAACCAGTTCGCCCGTGAGGCGGAAGAGGCGCTGACCGACGTGCCGGAGGGGCCGGCCCGCACCTCGCTGGTAGATGCGATCTCGTACGTCGTGGAGCGGCGTTGGTGATGGCCCGTGGACCCTCGAAACATCGACCGGTGTTTCACGTGCTGGTGCTCGCCAGTGGCTTCGTGGTTGGAGGACTGCTCACGGAAGTTGCCCGACGCTTCCTGCCCGCTGGCGCCGTCAAGGAGTTCCTGGCCACCGGAATGCACCCGTCGGTCGGGCCGTTGTCGCTCGACCTGCTTATATTGAACGTGACGTTTGGCCCCGTTGCCCTGGATGTCTCGCTGTTGAGCCTTTTGGGTGTATTGATCGCCTATCTCATCGCGCGGTCCCTTTTCTAGGAGTAGTCATGAACATCGGAAATTTCGGTTTCGGCGAGATCATGATCGTGCTGGTGATCGTGCTTCTGCTGTTCGGAGCGAAGCGCATCCCTGAAATCGCCGGCTCTTTTGGCAAGGGTATCAACGAGTTCAAGCGCAATCTCAGCGACGCGCAAAAGCAGATTACCGATCCGCCTCCCAGAAATGATCGCGTGGGGCCGGGGACGCCCATGGATGCGACGGCTGAGGAAGAGCACCCGGAACCCAAGCGCCTGATCAGCTGAAGGGCCAGTTGGCAAACTGATTGTCAGGCCGCTCCGTGCGTTGTGGAGCCGCAAGAAAGGGCCCCGCAATCATCATGATGGCGAGGCCCTTTTTCACATGCCAAGGGCTTCGCGTTACAGCGCTACCGACTGCTTGCGGAGCTGCGCGTTGACCTTGGCCCGGTGATCCTGAATTTTCACGCTCTCGCGCAAGCTGCCCATATACTCTTCGACACGCTGCTGTCGCATGGACTGCGTGAGCTGTCCTCGCTGCTGACTTTTCTGCGATTCAAACGTCGCACGGACCGTTTCGGCGCGACGATTCACTCGAATGATCGCCAAACCCTCGGTGGCCGTTACCGGACCGCCAACCTGACCCACGGGAATGGTGAACGACGCACCAATGGCCTGATTGAACTGCCCAAGTCCCGGCACTGGATCAACCCGGGTGAACGATTGCGACGTTTCCATCGTGAGTTGGCGCGCCGCCGCCGCCGCTTCGAGCGTGGAGCCCTTGGCGGTGTTCATGAGCGCCACGGCCATGGGGCGCAACTTCTCAATCCGTCTCTCTCTCGTCAGGCGACGACGGATATCGTCACGCACCTCGGCGAGCGGCTGTGCCCCTCCAGCGGAGAGCGAGTCCAGGCGGGCGACGTAATACGCGTCGGGTGAATCGAACAGATCGCTGGTTTCGCCGATTTGCGCGCCCGAAAAGGCCCACGCGCTCACGCTGGGAACAACCCGGCCGGCAAAGTTCAGTGGTTCCTTTTCGATGGCCACGACTGATGCCGGGGTCAAGCCAAGCGACTGGGCCGCCGCATCGAACAACTTCGGATCCTGCTGGTTGGCCGCCTTGGCCGCCAGCGAGTCGGCCCGGCGATCGGTGCGTGTTGCGCTGGAATCGGTCTGACCAATGACGATCAGAATGTGGCGCAGGTCGAGCGTGTCGCCGCTGCGACTATCCACTCGAATGAGATGCCAACCGAACGGCGTGAGAACCGGCGGCGACAACTCCCCGGTCTTCAACGCGTAGGCGGCCGATTCGAACTTCGGCGTCAGCCGCCCCTTCCAGACCTTGCCCACGTTGCCGCCAGCCGCGCCAGAGACTGAATCATTCGACTCGCGCTTCGCGATCTCTTCGAATTTGGCTCCGCCGACGATCTCGGCGCGGATCCGGTCGATTCGCACCTTCGCCCCGAGGGAGTCGGCGGCGGTGACTGAGCGGGCCACGCTCACCAGTGAGACCACGGCACGACCCGGTCGGTCGAATCGTTTGCGGTTCCGCTCGTAGAACTGCCCGATCTCGGCGTCAGTGACAGAAACGGCCGTGTCCGTGAGGGGCTCAGGACGCAGCAGCACAAAGCTCACCTGCGCCGTGTCGTGACGATCCTTGTAGATCTGCCAGAGCCGTTCGTCGGACATGTACACGTCGGACGCGACCTGATCGAATAGCTTTTGTTTGGGGATTTCGGTGCGGTAATAGGCCTCGAGACCCACGAGCATACCTGACTGCCGGGCGACGGAAGATGCGAGGAGTCGCTGGTACTTCTTGAGGTCGAATTGGCCGTCGGTCTGCAGGTCCGGAGACTGGGTTGCCTGGGGCGGCGGGGCGAGTCGTGCCGCTTCGAGGATTTCTTCGTCTGTTACGGTGATGCCTCGACGCTTGAACTCCTGCTGGAGCAGCACTTCATTGACGAGCTCGTCGTACGCGCGGTCTTCCAGCGTGCGGCGCTCGTCAAGCGTGATGCCCCGACCAAGGCGCTGTTGCTCCTGCTGCTCGAGATTGGACACGGCGTTCTGCCAGGATGTCAACAGGATCTCTTCGCCGTTGACGGTGGCCACGGCGGTGGTGGTCGTCACGGGCGATCGCCCCGACAGGCCGGAGGTTTCGTACAGCAGGAAGCTGCCGACAAACGCCAGAACGAGAAACCACCAGATGTATTTCGCGACGCTCCGCATCGATTGCAGCACCACGGGGCGGGACTCCTTGGGTCGGAAGAACGGGGGAATACCAGATGATTGAGCCCGACAACGAACGGCCGAAGGCCGCGGCGGGATCTCCTGGCACCGACGGCAGTTTGAGCGCCGTGGTACCGGACAGCCTGAAAAAGTAGCCGCCGAGAGGGGCTAAAAGCAAGAGACCACAGAACTTCTGACACCACGTCACGATTGACTTCCTCGGTTGACGACGACTAACTTGGCGCGCCATGGTGGCCGCTTCGAGTCGAGCCGGGATCACCCCTTGAGGGGACTGGACGGATGAGCACAGCTACCCGGATCGACGAGCTCCGGAAAAAGTTCGAGGAGAATCCACGACGCTACTTCGCGCCGTTGGCCAACGAGTGCCGGAAAACCGGCGACTTGGCACAGGCGATTGCGTTGTGTCGCGAGCACCTGCCGAAACAACCCGGTCACATGAGCGGGTACATCGTCTTCGGGCAGGCGCTCTACGAATCGGGTGAACTGGTCGAAGCGAAGGACGTGTTCGAACAGGCGCTTGATCTCGATCCGGAGAATCTCATCGCGCTGCGCCATTTGGGCAGTATCGCGCGAGCGGGTGGAGACGCTGTCGGCGCGCGTCGCTGGTTTGAGCGGGTGCTCGAGGCGGATCCGCGCAACGATGACATCGCGGCGCAACTGGCCACACTTGGCAGTGGCTCAACGCCCACGGCTGTGCCGTCGGTGGCCCTCAGCAACGATGTGCCCATCCCGAACATCGAAATCCCGGTTGCTCCGATGCCGCCGGTCGAGGTCGGCCTGTTGGCCACCACCGACGCAGTGATGCGCGCCGTCGATTTCGATGACGTGAATACACTCCTGCGGAATCGTACGCCGATCGACCTCGACGCCATTGAAACGGCGGATGCGGGCTCGCTGATGGATCATGAAAAGCCGATGGATAGTCTTGTAAAGCATGCCGCGCACGCGACGCAGGACATTACCGCGACAAGCGCCGAGACGGGCGCGTTCGAATTCCCCGCGGAAAAGGTTGAGTCGCACGCCGAGACCACATGGGACGCGGATCGCTCCAGCGTCGATGGGAGCGCGGTGGACGCTGTCGCGGCGTCGTTTGAAGAAGGACTCATTGCGGCCGACTGGCCTGATACGTCGGAGTTGGTTGCCAGAGTGTTGACGCCGCGCGCGTTTACGCCGCGCTCCGTCACACCGATCGACTCGACGACCATCGCTGACACCGTTTCGGCCTTTGGGCGGGAGCCGGGCGATCCGCCGTCCGTTGCTGCGGAACACCAAGACCCGATCACGCTCCCCCTGATCGAGGCGGCTGCCGACGCCGTTTGGAACGAGGCGCAAGACCCGTTGGCGGAGACCGACGCCGGGTGGCGTGCCGAACACGTTTTTGAATCGGTCGGAGAAGAGGACGACGAGGTCGTTGTCGAGGCAAGCAGCGAGTTGCCTTGGCTCACGGTCTCCGATGCCGACGCCGAAGATGTGGAAGACCGCGTCGAAGCGAACACACCCGCCTTCGTGACCGAAACGATGGGTGAGCTGCTGGTGGCGCAAGGATTTGTCGCGCGCGCCGTGGACGTATACGAGGAACTCGTGCGTCGTCGACCATACGATCTGGTGCTGGCGTCGCGTCTGAGCGAACTGCGCGACATGCTGACTCCGGCTGCTGCGCTCGAAACAACGTTTGCATCAGAATTCGAATCGACGTTTTCGGAATTTGACGACCCCACCAGCTCGCCGCCGCCGATCGCGCCGCACGACGCGTTGTTACCCTCACCGACGTATGGCGCACCGGTGTTTGCGATGCCCCGCGTGACACCGCACGTGCCGCATCAGGCAACGCCACCGATGGCCCCCTACGCGCAGCCGACCCTCGCGAGCGAATTCCGACCCAGCCGATCAGCGCGCGAGTGGTTCGCGGCCATTGCGGCGCGTCGGGTGCCGCGCCGCACGCCTCCGCAGTCCGCGTCGGCCGTGGAATCCTCACCCGAGGGACTCGCCACGTTGTTCGGGAACGATACCACGGCTCACGAGGACGAGGCGGCACGGGCACTGGCCGACGCGTTTGCTCCGGTTACCGAACAGGAACTTGAGTCAGGAACGACACTCGACTTCGAATTCGGTCGCCCGACTCCGGCGTTTTCGCCGTCGGTCGTCGCCCGGGTGACCCCGTTGACCGAGCTGACGGTGCCGCCGGAGATTTCCCCGGTGCTGGCCCAGTCGCCCTTCAAGGCGGTCGGCGGCGCCACCAACATCGCGTCGGAAGCAGGCAACGCCGGTTTCTCCTTTGACCGATTCTTCCCCGATCCGGCGACGCGCCACCCCACACCACCTGCAGCCGCACCGATCACGTCCGACGCCCCCGTCACGGAAGATCTCGCGCAATTCTCGACATGGCTGAAGGGGCTTGGGAATTCGTGAACGTTGGCCTGTTGCATGGTCCGAATCTGAATCTGCTGGGCACGCGTGAGCCCGGCATCTACGGCACGACAACGTTAGCCGACATCGAAGCCCGGCTCAGCCACGTCGCGACGGCCATGGGCGTCACGATCATGGCGGCGCAGGCGAACGGCGAAGGGGAACTGATTGATATTCTTCACCGATGGCGGGGTGTGGTTGGTGGAGTGGTCGTCAACGCGGGCGCATACGCCCATACCAGCCTCGCATTGCGCGATGCCTTTGCGGCAACCGCGCTGCCGTTCGTAGAGATTCATCTGTCGAATATCTTTGCACGCGAGCCCGAACGTCGACATTCAGTGCTCGCGTCGGCCGCCATCGGCGTCGTGTGCGGCCTCGGCCCCGACGGGTATGAGTTCGCGCTGCGCGGTCTCGTTCGGGCCCTGGGGGCTGGCACCGCGCACGCGTGAGCGACTTTCGTCCCGTTCGGCTGAGCGCGCTGCGCGATGCACTGGCGCGTGCCGATCTCGATGGCCTTCTCGTCTCGTCGCTGCCAAACGTCCGCTACCTCACCGGCTTCTCCGGCAGTAATGCGCTGCTGCTGATTACCGCCAAAGCGTGCGTGCTGTTCACCGATTTTCGTTACGCAACGCAGGTGGATGTGGAGTTGTCGGCAACGGCAACGGCGCGCATCGAGCCAACCAGCTTGTGGACCGGGCTGTGGTCTTCCTTGGCGGCAATGGTGGGTGTGGACCGCGTTGGTTTCGAGTCACCGCACCTGCGTCATATCGATTTCCAGCGCCTGCTCGAGCAGGGCTCACGGTGGCAATGGCGACCGACGTCCGATCTCGTCGAGGCGTTGCGCGAACGGAAAGATCCGGGCGAGATCGCCAGCATCGTGAAGGCCATCGGTATCGCCGAGCGGGCGCTCGCCTCGACACTGCAGGAAATCCGGGTCGGGCAAGCGGAAACGCAAGTCGCCGGGATTCTCGAGCATCGGTTGCGCGACGAAGGGAGCGAGGACTTTCCATTTGCGTCTATTGTGGCGACCGGACCGCAGTCGGCACTGCCCCACGCGCGCGTCAGCGATCGGGCACTGATCGCCGGCGATCTGGTGCTGCTGGACTTCGGCGCCGTCAGTAGTGGATACTGTTCAGACATCACACGAACGATTGTGTTGGGTCATGCGTCAGCCGAGCAGCGCGAGATCTACGACGTGGTTCGGCAGGCGAATGCCATGGCTTCGGGTGCGATTCGGGTTGGAATGCAAGGTATGGCTGCAGATGCGCTGGCGAGAGACTACATTGACGCCGTGGGACTTGGCGACGCGTTTGGTCACTCGCTCGGGCACGGTATCGGGCTCGAGGTTCACGAGGCGCCTCGGCTTGCCAAGGCTGCGCAGGCTCTGCTGCCATCGGGAGCTGTCGTAACGATTGAACCAGGCATTTACCGGCCTGGGTGGGGCGGGGTGCGCATTGAGGACGACGTGCTTCTCACCGACGACGGACCTCAACTGCTCACGTCCTTCCCGCGCGATCTGCTCGAGTTGATCTGATCTCTTGTTCGGCGCCCTGCGCGTCTCTGCCCACCCTCAGGTCCCGGCGCGCCATCGGCGTGCAGACCCGCCGTGTTCCTTCTGCCAGAACTGTCATGATCGACCTGCGCTACGTGAAAAAGCTGATCGAAATGCTCGACGGCTCGACGGTAGATTCTCTGGAGATCTCGTCGGACAAGGGGATGAAACTCCGGATCTCGAAGAGCTCGCCTCAGCGCGCCGGAGCGGTGACCATGACGGCGCCTCTGCAGGCGATGGCGGCGCCAGCGGTGTTGCCCGCCGCCGTGTCTGTGCGTCCAGCCGAGGAGGGAGTGGCGTTGGCGCCGAAGGCCGAGGCACCGAAGTCCGCGCACCTTGAGATCAAGTCGCCGATGGTAGGGACGTATTACGGGGCGCCTGAGCCCGGTGCGAAGCCGTACGTGTCTGTCGGCGACCGCATCAGCAAGGGCCAGATCGTCTGTCTCATCGAAGCGATGAAGATCATGAATGAGCTCGAGTCCGAGTATTCCGGCGTGGTGCGCGAAGTAAACGTCAGCGACGCGCATCCGGTGGAGTATGGGCAAGTGCTCTATCGCATCGATCCAAACGGCTGAGATATGTAACTATGACGATGGTCTCCAGCGCCGCAGCTGGCGCGGCCCCCGCGGCCGGTCTTGATCTCAAGGCCGCGTTGCAGCGGATGGTGCGTGAAGGGGCTTCGGACCTCCACCTGAAAGTGGGGCGTCCTCCGACGCTTCGACTGCACGGAGACCTCGTTCCGCTCGCCATGCCGGCCCTTCGTCCGGAAGAGCTGCGGACGCTCGCCGAACACCTGCTGCCACCGGCGCAGTTGCGGGAATTCGTCGAGATGCGCGAAGCCGACTTTGCCATCAACGTGCCGGGTATCGGACGTTTTCGCGTCAACGTGTATCAGCAGAAGGGCACAGTGGCGTTCGCCATGCGGTCAATTCTGCATGCGGCGGCGTCTATTCGTGAGCTGAATCTCCCGACCATTCTCGAACAGATTGCCTTGCGGCCGCGCGGTCTGGTGTTGGTCACTGGCGTGACGGGCTCAGGCAAAAGCACGGCGTTGGCGGCGATGATCCAGCACATCAATGAGCGACGTGCATCGAACATCATTTCGATCGAGGATCCGATCGAGTTTGTGCATCGCGACGTGCAGAGTCACATCAATCAACGCGAGATCGGGACCGATACGGCAACGTTTTCGCAGGCGCTGCGTCGTGTGTTGCGACAGGACCCGGACGTCATCATGATCGGTGAGATTCGCGACCTGGAGACGCTCGACGTGGCGCTCAAGGCCGCCGGCACCGGTCATCTGGTGTTCTCTACGCTGCACACGACGGACGCCACGCTGACCATCAATCGCATCCTGTCGTTCTATCCGCCGCACCAGCAAAACGAGGTGCGCTTCGCGCTGGCCAATGCGCTCACGGCGGTGGTTTCGCTCCGGCTGATTCCGCGCTCAGACGAGCCGGGACGCGTGCCCGCCTGCGAAGTGCTCGTGAACACCGAAGCGGTCCGCGATCAGATCCGCGATCTGTCTGCCACGCTCAACATTCCGGATCTCATCAAGGAAGGCAGCGTGGCGTACGGGATGCAGAGCTTCGATCAGTCGCTCATGGATTGGTTCTCGCGGGGTGTGATTTCGTACGAAAGCGCACAGTTTTTCGCGACGAATCCGGCGGAGCTGGCGCTGCGGGTGCAGGGCGTCAATGGGTCGAGCGATTCCAACTGGGATGGGTTTCGGGGTCAGGGGAATGCAGCGGGCCGCTGACGTGGTGATGTAAGACGGGAGAATGGAGACGGGAGACGGGAGACGGGTCTCAGATCACGAGCCGACGGACTAGCGTGGGCCTTCGCCCCTCGCCACCATTCTCCGCATGTTCAAAAAGGTTCTGATCGCCAATCGTGGCGAAATCGCTCTTCGCGTGATTCGCGCGTGCCGCGAACTTGACATCCAAACGGTGGCCGTCTATTCCGACGCCGATCGCGAGTCTCTGCACGTGCGCTTCGCCGATGACGATGTGTGCATCGGTCCGGCCCCGAGCCGTGAGTCGTACCTCAAGATTCCGCGGCTGATTGCCGCCGCCGAAATCACCGGGGCCGACGCGATTCATCCGGGCTACGGATTCCTGGCCGAGAATGCAGAGTTCGCGGAGACGTGTCGCGCGTCCGGGATCACCTTTATCGGCCCGACTCCGGAGCAGATCCGCGTGATGGGCGACAAGGCGTCGGCGCGTCGGGCAATGAGCGAGGTGGGCGTACCGATTGTGCCGGGAACACCGGGGCCGGTGGAAGACCCCGACGAGGCGCTCACGTTTGCGCGGGAGATCGGGTTTCCCGTCATCGTCAAGGCGTCCGCCGGTGGCGGCGGGAAGGGCATGCGCGTCTCGCGTGATCCCGATGACTTCACGCGCTCGTTTCAGTTGGCGCGCTCGGAAGCGTTGTCCGCCTTCGGGAACGGCGACGTGTACGTGGAGAAATTTCTGGAGCGGCCGCGACATGTGGAGTTCCAGATTCTCGGCGATACGCATGGAAACGTGATTCATCTGGGTGAGCGTGACTGCTCCGTGCAGCGCCGTCACCAGAAGCTGATCGAGGAAGCGCCGTGCCCGGTGATGACTCCGGAATTGCGCGCCCGCATGGGCGACGCGGCCGTTCGCGGGGCGAAAGCCATTGGCTACGTGGGCGCGGGCACGATGGAAATGCTGCTCGATGAGGATGGCTCGTTTTATTTCATGGAGATGAACACCCGAATCCAGGTGGAGCATCCGGTAACCGAAATGCTCACGGGCGTCGACTTGGTGAAGGAACAGATTCGCGTCGCGGCCGGCCTGCCCATGAGTGTCACCAGCACGCCGCCGTTTCGCGGTCACGTCATTGAATGTCGGGTGAACGCCGAAGATCCGGCGCGCAATTTCCAGCCGTCACCGGGTCGCATTGACACGTTTCACCAGCCCGGCGGACCGGGTGTGCGCATCGATACGCATGCGTACGCCGGCTATACCGTTCCGCCGTTCTACGATTCCATGATCGCCAAACTGATCGTGCAGGGAAATACGCGAGAGGAGGCGCTCAAACGCATGCAAATCGCCCTCGAGAGTTTTGTCATCGAGGGGATACGCACGACGATGCCGTTCCTCGCGCGCGTGATGCAACATCCGGGTTTTCAGGCGGGCAAGGTGCATACGAAGTGGTTGGAGTTCGAGGGTGCGGAACTCCTCAAGGAGCCCGTGTAGTGCATATTGACGTGCTGCTCGGCGAGGCGCCGGTGGCACCCGCCGACGTGGCTGACCGCGTGGTGGTGGTGATTGATGTGCTGCGCGCAGCGACCACTGCCGCCATCGCGCTGGCCAATGGCGCGCGGATGCTGATTCCGTATGAGTCGGTGGACGAAGCGGCGCAGCGGGCCAGGACCATGGACCAGAACTCCGTACGCCTTGGCGGTGAACGGCGCATGGTCCGGATCCCTGGCTTCGATTTTGGGAACTCTCCGCTGGAGTACTCGCGGGCGGTGGTCGCCGGTCGCACGATTGTGTTCACAACCACGAACGGCACGACGGCGCTCTTGTCGGCACACGGCGCCCGTACCTGTCTGTTCGCGGCGTTTGTGAACGCGCAGGCGTCGGTCGACGCGATGTGTGCAGCGGCGGGCGCCACGGCAGACATCACGATCATCTGCGCCGGAACGGATCGGCATGTGGCACTGGAAGACGCCGTCTGTGCCGGAAGGCTGGTGCGCGGCCTGTTAGTGGCGTACCCCGATGCCGCACTAGGCGACGGCGCGCGGCTGGTCGAGATGATTGAGCGTCCGTATCACGATGATGTTGCGGCGCTGCGGTTGGACGCGACGCACGCGCGCGCCTTGGTGGCCGCCGGATTCAGCGACGATGTGTCATGTTGCTTCGCCGTCGACTCGGTGCCGATAGCGATCCGGTTTCATAATCGACAGTTGCAGGTGCTCACCATCACCGCACCCTGACCGCCATGGAGAAGCGGCTGCTGCGGCGCGAGTTTACTGCCATCGGTCTGACGCTGCTGGCGGTCTTTCTCGGCGGCGCCATCGCGTTCCAACGGGTACCGGAGGGGGCCGGCTGCCTTGATGCCATCGGCGCGTTTGGACCGGCAGGAACCTGGGCGCGCTGCACGCTGGTGATGACGGTTGGGATTCCCGGCGCAGCGTTGGTGGCCGCTGGGAGTCTGGTGGTGGGGCTGGCGCTGTTCGGGCGCTTGCGTAGCCAGGAGGATCAGGCGGTGGAGTGGGGTCTGCTGTTCGCCGGCATTGTGGTGTTGGTGCCAGTCGCCATTGGACTGGCATTGGGTGGCGATCCGTCCACCTCACCTGCCACAGGATTGTGGGGTAGCTTCGCGGCGCACTATCTCCGCAAAGGGCTTGGCTCCGCCGGTGCGTGGATCGTGTTCGTGCTGGCTGCCAGCGCCCTCACGGTGCTGACGCTTCGCTGGAACCCCATCCGGATGCTCGTTGGACCCAGCCCGGCGCGACCGGCTCGTGCCAGCGCCTCAACCAGCCCGATCGCATCGAGCGCATCAAGGGCCTGGTGCCGATGCTGCGCGCCGGGCAACCCGACGAGATCGCGCACGCCATCCTGTGGCTGCTGTCCGACGACGCGTCGTACACGACCGGGGCCCTGCTCGACGTGGCTGGCGGCCGCTAGACCCGCGCGCGTCGACGCCGCTCAGGCTAGGTCTGCACCAGCATCTTCACCAGGTTGGGCAAGCCCATGCCCTGCATGGCGCGGTCGCGCCCCAGGTCGGTACAGTTCTGCAGCTTGATTGCGTGCTTCCTGTCGCTGCGGCGTGAGTTCATCGGGCAGCCCGACAAGGT
>JANOKE010000977.1:0-1789 GCA_031419135.1 Gemmatimonadaceae bacterium | reverse complement strand
GCCCTCACCGCTCCACCCTCACCTTTCCTATGCTCACGCCTCAGGCTCGTCACCTCCGACTCCTCACCACTCGGCCATTCCGACACACCAATACTACGGTTTCACAACTCCCGTCATGCGCACCACTTCGAAGTCGCTGCCGTGCAGACGCTTGAGGGTGTTCATCTCGGTATCGTTCCAGCGGGCGTCGGCGGTGCCGGACAGGTACCAATCACCGCCGTTGTCAGCGACGATCATGCCGTACTTTCTGAGCGCGCGCAGGATGACTTGCGCGCTGGCCGGATATGTGCTGATGTCGACAGCGGCTTTGAGTCGCACACGCATACCCATTGGTGGACGCAGCGAACTGGTATCGCTGCTGGCCCAGTGCGTTGCCGGCGGAATGTACGCCCGACGAGAATGCGAAACCGTAAAGCGCAGTGCGTGCGCGATCGTGCCGACGGCAACCTCGTCGTAGCGCACGAGCCCCGGAAGAATCGGCAATCCGGCGGCGTCGGCCGAGGTCCATCCTGCCGGGCGCAGCGCATTGCTGTTCAGATCGAAAATCGCGCCCGACCCCGCATGCCAACCACCAGCGGCCTGCGGATAGGCGGCGTACAACTCGTACAACTTCCAATTGTCACGGTCGACCACGATGACATGGCGGTCACCTGTGGACGACGCCCCACCCTCGATGGGTGCATTGGGTGGCACGGGATAGGGCCCGATGTCGCTTTCGTCTGCGTAGTCGAACGTTACCGGCACGCGTGCCTGTGATCCCGTCACCACCACGTAGGGAATGCCAAACGGCCCGCCATTCCACTCGGCGCCGAAGTCGGGATGCAATGCTTTTGCGACACCGATCTTCGCAATGATCGCGTCCGAATTGGGATCGATCTGTGCCGTGTCAACCGGCTGATTCCACGGATTGTTCGCCGGGAAAAGCAGTCGACCCAGGGCCGCGTTCAGACCAAGCGTGCCCGAGGGAGGTGGCGGCGGTGGCGGCCTGACCGAATCGACCGTCACGTACAGGCGCAGGAACCCGCTCTTGCTGCTGCCGGTAATGAGCGAGTTCCCCAACGACCATCCGACCAGCAGGCCCTGTGCCGAAACGGACGCGACCGACGGAACGGAGCTGGTCCATTGCACCACGCGATCACGTCGCGTTTGTGGTGGTGGCTGAAGACGGATGCTGTCACCAATGCCGATGGTCCGTCGCGCAGCGGGGGACTCATCGGCGGGCGACCCGGCGATTGCCACCACGTCGGCCCTCCCGGTATCGGCGTTACGCACCGCGACGGCGTGGTCGACGTAGCACGCCGCGAACATCAACGCGGGCAGCGCGGCGGTTGCGAGCGCAACGCGTCGCACACCGTTTACGGGGGCCTCGCTGGTGCGTTCCATGGTTTCAGAATGCTACCCAACTGGGCCCGGACGTACTGGTGACCCGGCGCACACTGTCACAGTGTACGTATCCGCGTCACGCTGAACCTGCCGATTCCGACGTCAAAAGCATTCGCCCGCGCCCACGATCATGACCCAACCCTGGACTACCTGGCGTGAGGCCAGTTGCATGCCCGATCGCTGCTTCTGCGAGTCGGTGCGCGAGGGCATCGTGCGGCAACCATCGAACGCTATCAGCAGCGGGGCGTTTGTCGTGGTGGCGTTGTTTGTCCTGGTGCGTTCGCGCAGTTCCGCGGCGTGGCGATTCGCCTGCGCCGTGTTCGTGGTTGGCGTGGGCTCGGCGTTTTTCCACGCGTCACTGACGTTCTGGGGCCAGACGATCGACGTGCTGGGCATGTACCTCGTG
>JANOKE010000976.1:0-5533 GCA_031419135.1 Gemmatimonadaceae bacterium | reverse complement strand
TGAGCGGCAGCTCGCCGAGGCGCGCGCGGCCTACGAACGCGCGCCAACGAACGCCGACTCCATCGTCTGGCTGGGACGACGCCTGGCGTATCTCGGCCGCATTCGCGAAGCGATCGACGTGTACTCGCAGGGCATCGCGCTGCACCCCGACAATCCGTGGCTCTATCGTCACCGCGGACACCGCTATCTCTCGGTACGTGAGCTTGATCGCGCCGCGGCGGATCTTGAGCAAGCAACGCGTTTGGTGGCCGGCACGCCGGACCAGGTCGAGCCGGACGGTCAGCCCAACGCGCAAAACACGCCGATCGGCACCCTGCACTCGAACATCGCCTATCACCTGGGACTCGCCTACTATCTCCAGGGCGACTATGGGCGTGCAGCCGATGTGTATCGCCGCGAACTCGCCGACGCGAAGAACGACGATCGGCGTGTCTCCACGGCGCACTGGCTCTACATGTGTTTGCGGCGACTCGGGCGCGATGCGGACGCGGCAAGCATGCTGGTTCCATTCACGGCGAAGATGAACGTGATTGAAAACGAGACGTATCACCGGCTGATGCTGATGTACAAGGGCGAGATGACGGTAGACGCCGTTTTGCCGGTGAGCGCAAGTGGCGAGATGTCGGTGACCGATGCCACGGCCGCCTACGGCATCGGCAACTGGCATCTCTACAACGGACGTCGCACCGAGGCAGAACGTGTCTTTCGGCAGATTGTCAGCGGCGGACAGTGGGGTGCGTTCGGGTATATCGCGGCCGAGAAGGAGTTGTCGAGACTGCGATGAGCGTTGCGCCTGGCGCGTCGCTTGAGCTCGATGTCGTGCCGACGCCACTCGCGATTATCCGGTTGCCATCGACTGCCGCTATTCCCGGGTGGACAACGGGCGCGGTGTCGCTGCTGTCCGTTACGCGAACTCCGGCGGAGTTGTCCATTGTGATCGACGTGGCCGCGCTCCCTGTTGCACTGCACACAGGAGTAGCGCATGTGGCATTGCGGGTCCGCGGGCCGCTCCCGCTGGATCTGGTTGGTGTTTTCGCTGCTCTGGCCACGCCGCTCGCAGCGGCTCACATCCCGATTTTCCCCATCGCAACGTTTGACACCGACTATCTGCTCGTGCGTGAGAGAGATGTGGAAGACGCGATCGTCGCACTGTCCGCGGCCGGGCATCGCGTTTTTCGCCCGTGACGTGACGGTTCGTTCTCGCCCTCTCGTCAGGAGCTGCACGACAGCATCGAGCATCCCGCCCGGTCGCGCGCCCATTCCGGACGACGCGCCGCAAACTCGGCATGCTCCGGTTGCTCGTCATACGGACGGCGCATCACATCCAAAAGGGCATGTACAGGCGACGCATCGCCCAAATCGGCGGCGTCGATGGCCTGCTGGGCCAGATAGTTCCGGAGCACATACTTGGGATTCACGGCGTGCATCCGCGCGCGACGCGCGCCAACCGGCTCGTTGTCGCCCTGCACGCGCGCATGCCACCGACGCACCCACCCCCACAGCTCGCCTTCACGCGTGACACGCGTGGCGTCATCGTAAAACACATCGCCCAGCAGCGACGCGTCGCCGGCATCAGTTGGCAGAATGCCCGGCAGATCGCCCAGCGCGCGAAAAAACAACGTAAAATCCACGTTGATTGCGTGGAGCATCGTGAAACATTCGCGCATGAGCTCCTCGTCGCCGTCACGGGGCTCAAGCAGTCCGAATTTCGCCCGGTGCATAGTGTTAATATCGGCCAGGAAGACGTCGCCAAAGCGGGACAGTCCATCCTGCAGCGGCGCCTCGCTCCCGAACAGCGGCAGGAGCGCCTCGGCCAGTCGCACGAGATTCCATTGTGCGATTCCCGGTTGCTGCTCGTAGCGATATCGGCGATCGCCCGCGTCGGTGGTATTCGGTGTCCATTGCGGATCGTAGTTGTCAAGCCAGCCGTAGGGACCATAGTCGATCGTTAACCCCAGGATCGACATGTTGTCGGTGTTCATCACCCCGTGCACGAACCCCACGCGCATCCAGTGCACGATCATGCGCGCCGTCCGTTCGCACACCTCGGCGAACCACGCCGCCCGCTGCGCCGGAATGGTGGCGCCCAACAGCGTTAGATGCGGAAAGTCGCGTGCAATCGTGAAGTCTACCAAGCGCTCCAGCAACGCCAGGTCATTGCGCGCTGTGAGAATCTCGAAATTGCCAAACCGGATGAACGACGGCGCAACCCGGCACACAATGGCGCCTTGCTCTGGTCGCGCGTTCCCGTTGTAGAACATGTCTCTCACCACCGTGTCGCCCGTGGCAACCACTGACAGCGCGCGTGTGGTAGGCACGCCAAGATGGTGCATCGCCTCGCTGCACAGAAACTCGCGGATAGACGAGCGCAACACCGCGCGACCGTCGGCAGTACGCGAATACGGTGTAGGCCCGGCGCCTTTGAGTTGCAGTTCATGGCGCAGTCCGTCGACGCCCACTACCTCGCCCAGCGTGATTGCGCGCCCGTCACCCAACTGCCCCGCCCAATTCCCAAACTGGTGCCCGCCGTAGCAGGCAGCGTACGGTTCCATGCCATCCATTTGCCGATTGCCGCCAAACACTTCGGCAAACCACGGTGCGGCAACGTCAGCCTCGGTGAATCCCACCATCGCCGCGACTTCACGCGAGTGAGCCAGTACGACCGGCGCCGCCACGGGTGTGGGACTCGCCGGGCTCCAACAGGCGTCGCGCACCTGTCGGCGGCGGAGACTGGTCTCTGCATCGCCAGGGAGTTCACGCACAAAGCGGTTGTCAAATCGGATTGCGCTCATGCGTGAAGCTTAATCGGTGCTTCGGCGCCCAAGCGCGTTGCTATCACCCGTCACCAGCACCGGGTTCTGCGGCATTCCATGAGGCGGTGACCTCCGTTTTGTCGGGCAATGGCTCGTGAATGCGCGCCGTACGCCAAGGCGCACATCCGGGGCACGTCAGGCACGTGGAAGCGTTCGGAATTGCGCATTGCGGGCGTCGCCGGGGGATTGCAGTGTATTGGCAGTATTGGCGGGCATGATGCGCGGGCCTATGCCAGCAGGGTGAGCTGAGATTTCCTCTGGAGAAACGGGTACTCGCCATGGAATTCCAGACGCTGCAAGACAACGTAGACGTCTTGATTGCAACGTGGATGCCAACTCGCGCAGAGCGCATGGGGCGCAAGGCGCTCGATGTGTCAGACTTTGAAGCGCTCGCCAAGGCAGGGCTCACACTGACCGGCGTTCCGGCCAACGTCGGCGGCCTCTGGAAAGGCAGCGCCCAGTCGGCGCGACCGGTCGCGACGCGGTTGCGCAGGTTGGCGAGCGTAGACCCTTCGCTCGCACTGGTGGCCGCCATGCATCCCACCGTGCTGTTGATGTGGATCAGCGGTCCTGACGTGGATGTGCCGGTTGGCTGGAAGGAACAACGAGACGCGGTGTTCGGCGCGGCCAAGGAGGGTCACTGGTTTGGAACTGTTGCTTCCGAGCCTGGCATTGGAGGTGACCTTTTGGCCAGCAAGGCTACGGCCAAACTCGACAGTGAGCGGGCATGGCGCATGACCGGCGACAAGTTCATGGGCAGCGGCTCAGGAATCACCTCCTTCATGCTGACGGTCGCGGTTCCGGAGGGTGAAGCGCGCCCCGAGGTGTATTTGCTTGACA
Organism: Gemmatimonadaceae bacterium; assembly: GCA_031419135.1. Lineage (GTDB taxonomy): Bacteria > Gemmatimonadota > Gemmatimonadetes > Gemmatimonadales > Gemmatimonadaceae > Gemmatimonas. The sequence continues at coordinate 1,880 of JANOKE010000976.1, read as the reverse complement.
TGCGCGAGCTCGCCTGGGACGGATCGAAGGGGCTGACGTTGGTGCGTCCCTGGGATGGAATGGGAATGGCTGCTACGCAAAGTCACTCATTCCGTTTTGACAGCGTGCACGTCACACGTCACGGCCTCATGGGTAGTGCGTTTGATTTGCTTCCACAAATCGGTCCAGTCATCGGCTTCATGTTTTCGGCAGTGTTCGTGGGTATCCTCGACGCTGCCGCCGCCGAGGCCAAACGCATCTTGGGCAAGCGGGCGCAGCAACTGTCTGCCTTTGAGCAGTCCAGTTGGGTTAAGGCGCAGAATCAGATCTGGCTTGCGCAGCAGGCCTTTGAGGGAATGGCACGATCGTTGGAGACCGACCACGCTGGAACGGACGTCTTGCACGGTAAGTTGGCGATCGCCGACTTGGCGGAAGCAGCCTTGAACGACTTGAGCCATGTCGTTGGCGGAGCCAGCCTGTCGCAATCGAGCCCATTCGGCCAGTGGATGCAGGACGTTCGTGCCTTGGGTTTTCTGCGGCCTCCGCGCGCCTTGACCTGTGCGCGCATTTTTGAAGGACTTGCCGCGAAAGCATCGCCGTGATCGGCCCATTCCTCTGCTCCAAGCGCGAAAAACGCCAGCCACTTCCGCAGTCCGATTTGCTTCAATCCCGCAGATCATCGCGCTCGCCCGAGATCGCGGCAACGGTATAGAGCCGTTGAGTGAACCGCAGGGTACGCGGGGTACGCAGGGGTTCAAACCTCGAATCTTGCAGACACGCGGCATTCTGGCAGTACGCGCGTTTCCTCCGCAGATTGCACCTCCTCCACGCTCACCCGAGGCCACTGTGTTCCTTTCCCGACGCACTCTGTTGGCATCGCTGTTCGCTGCCGCATGCCTCTCTCCGCTGGCCCTCATCGCGCAAGCCGCCTTCGATGCCGCCAGTATCAAAGGCCCCCAATGGCGCATGATCGGCCCGTTCCGGGCCGGTCGTACCAAAGCCGCCGCCGGCGTGCCCAGTCAGCCCAATGTGTTCTACATGGGCATGGTGAATGGCGGCGTGTGGAAGACCACCGACTACGGCCGCATCTGGACGCCGATCTTCGACGAGCAGCCCAGCGGATCCATCGGCGCCATCGATGTGGCGCAATCCAATCCGAATGTGATCTACGTGGGCTCGGGCGAAGGTCTGCACCGCCCCGATCTCGCCACCGGCGATGGTATCTACAAGTCCACCGACGCAGGCAAGAGTTGGTCGCACGTGTGGATCAACAACAACCAACAGATTCCGCGACTGGCCATCGATCCCGTCAATTCCGATCGGGTCTTTGCAGCCGTACTGGGACATCCCTACGGGCAGAATCCGGAGCGCGGTATCTATCGCACCACCGATGGCGGCAAGTCGTGGCTGAGAGTGCTGTACAAGGACGAGTACACCGGCGGCATTGAAGTGCAGATTGCGCCGAACGATCCCAACACGGTGTACGCGGCGCTGTGGGATTCGCAGCTTGGACCGTGGGAGAATTCAACGTTCGCCGGTCCCAACAGCGGCCTGTTCAAGAGTACCGACGGCGGCAACTCGTGGCGGCCATTGACGAAAGGCCTACCCACGTCAGCCGACGGTCTCGGTCGCATTGGTATCGCCATCGCGCCAAGCAACGCCAATCGGATATATGCGATTGTCCAAGCGACGCGCGGCGGGGCGATGTACCGGTCCGACGACGCGGGCGAGAGTTGGACCGTGGCGACCACGAACGCCAACGTCGCTGGCCGCGCGGACGACATGGCCGCACCGGCCGTCGATCCGAAGAACCCCGACATCGTGTATTCAGCAAACGTGGTGGCATGGAAGTCCGTCGACGCAGGGAAGACATGGACTGCCCATCGTGGCGCGCCAGGCGG
>JANOKE010000975.1:0-1393 GCA_031419135.1 Gemmatimonadaceae bacterium | reverse complement strand
GGCTTGTCCGAGAGTCCAACCCAACCCATCGGCCAGATAGAACGCTCCACCCTGAAACACCATGTCGTACCGGCTGGCGTACGACGCCGAGGGAAACAGCGCGGTCAAATGCGGTGGCCGCAAGGGAGCCGCCAACAGCTGCGTGGTGGCGCTGTAGCTGCCGCCAAACATGCCAATGCGTCCGTTCCCATACGGGAGCGTGGTCACCCACTCCACGGTGTCAACGCCATCCGTGCCTTCGTCATGGGGAATGGCAACGCCATCGGACATGTACCGACCACGTGTGTCCTGTACCACCACAACGAAGCCCGCCGCCGCCAACCGATGGTACAGCGACGTTTCTTGATTGGGATTCTTGGAATACGGCGTGCGTTGGAGCAGCGTGGGGTGTCGCCCGGGCGTATCCGGCCGATACACATCGGCGCGAAGCACCACCCCATCGCGCATGCGCGCCTCAAGGTTCTTCTCGACGATCACACTGTCTGTCAGTGCGGCAGCCGGCGGCCCCTCGTGGGACGCGGCGGGCACGCGTGTCACACTCCCCGTTCCAATCGAGAAGCCGGTGGCGCTCACCGTGACCATGCACCGTGCAGCGCAACCGACGAGCGAGCGAAATCTCACGGTGGTGGTTCCTCCTGTCTTGCCGTGGCAGGCCTGTTGGTTCGGTGCAAAGTGCCGGATGTTCAGAGCCTCATGGATGGTGCGCAGAGGGCTCGGAAACAGCAACCAGATTCCCACTAGCCAGAGCGCCTTGCCTCCTCGCGCTGCTCTTGACAGATCGGAGCTGCCACCGCTCGTCCTACCGGAAAGGCCCAGAAGACTCTCTCCATTTGACGGTGGATCGCGCACCGCGCTCCCTGCCCGGCGTTCACGGTGTGCTTGACTTATCGGACTAGTCCGCCTAGTCATAGTCATGTCCCCAAAGCCCCGCATCCGGCCCCAGGTCTGGCAACTTCACGAAGCCAAGGCGCGCTTCAGCGAGCTCTTTCGCGCGGTCATCGAACAGGGCCCGCAGCGCGTAACCAAACAGGGTGGCGAAGCCGTTGTGATCGTTCCGGCTGAAGAGTTTGATCGGCTCACCACGCGTCATGCACAGCCAACGACTCTCGCCGCGTTTTTTCGCTCGGCGCCAACCCGCGGCCGCGGGCTGTCGATTCCGCGCAGTAAGCACACCACGCGCGACATCGGCTGGTAGCAGAAAATGGCCGGCTTTCTGCTGGACACCAATGTGGTCTCCGAGCTCATGAAGAAACGACCAAATGCGCACGTGTTGGCGTGGGTCGAGCAGACGCCCGAGCCGCTGATGCATTTGAGTGTGCTCACCATCGGCGAAGTGTGGAAGGGGATCACGCTGTTGGCCGACGACGATCTGGCAAAGGTGGCGTTGCAAACG
>JANOKE010000974.1:0-3161 GCA_031419135.1 Gemmatimonadaceae bacterium | reverse complement strand
GGGCGCGCATATAACCGAACGTCAGCCACCAACGCCGTGTCTTCTAAATGCAATCCGCCCAGCCGCACCTCCTCCGGGGCGAGTACCAGCCACAGGCTATCCTGCACCCGAATGCTTTTGTTCAGCAGGTTGTACCAACGTTCTACACGCGAGCGAAGATCGAAGCGTCCAATGCGGCGATCCACCGTCGGCAATCGGCGCTGCAATTGTGGACGAAGCGCGGACACCACCCGATCGGTCACGTCGATGTGAAACAGGGTCACACGGCAGGCATCGCGTGGACTTTCGGTGAATGGTCGAAGCGAATTGACGCGCGACGTGGCGCGGATCTGCCAATCGGCGTTCACCTGGAGATCGGTGGTGATCACGACGCGGAGACGGGGCCTGAGGCTGTCGACGCCACATGCGGCACTCACCGTTGGCCCAATCAGCGGATTGTACCAGCCACGCCCCTCGTAGGACACGACGGTGGACAGCGTGAGCCGCGTGCCATCGAAGGCCACGGCGAAGGGCGTACGCGTGGCTGCGAATGCAAAGGACTGCCGCTTGTTCGACGGCATGGTGATCTGCGTCGCCATGTTCCCGAAGCGACGCGGTACGGCCTGTTCGAGCGCCGTCAGCATGGGTTCGAGCGCGTAGCTGATAGGTGCGTCGACTACTGACGGCGAGATTGGTGGCAACACCTTTCGCGCCACCGGCCCCGAGCTGGCTGAAGCAGCGACAGGCGCTGCCGGAGCCAACGCGTTACTCCCGCAAGCGGTCAGGAGCAGCGTTCCCCATACCCAACCACAAACCGCGACCATTGAGTGCATACTCAGTACGATACCCGCGTACTACGGTGGACACCAGAGAAGAGTAGGAAGTAGGAAGTCGGAAGTCGGAAGTCGATATACTGAGTACTGAGTACTGAACGGAGTACTGAGTACTGAACGGAGTACTGAGTACTGAACGGAGTACTGAGTACTGAACGGAGTACTGAGTGCAAAATACTTCCTGCACTTTCCGACTGCCTACTCTTTTCCCGACTTCCTACTCACTATATCGACTTCTGACTTCCAGCTTCTTACTTCCTACTGAGTATTTCCATGATCCTTTCAGCCCGTCGCGTGGCGATGGTTCCCTTTGGTGACCAGCGTTTCGGCGACGGAAGGATCGCCGCCAACCGCGCCGATTCGTCGCGGGTGAGTGTGGCCGCACTCTTGCCGAAGTGGGCCTTGGCGGCGGCCTCCGCCCCGTAAATGCCTGGACCCCATTCGGCCAGATTCAAATAGAGATCGAGAATCCGCTCTTTGGACAGCAGCAACTCGAGCCACAGCGTCAGATACAACTCCATCCCTTTGCGGACGTACGAACGCCCGTTCCACAAAAACACATTCTTGGCCACCTGCTGGGTCAGTGTCGATGCGCCACGCAGTTTGCCACCACGCCGTCGCCGCTCAAGCGCCTTGTTGATTTCCACGAAATCGATGCCGTTGTGCAGATAGAAGCGATCGTCTTCGGACACGAGGACGGCGCGGCGCAGATGGGGAGAGAGTTTCGCGCGCGACACCGTGATGTGCTTCGGCCAGAAGGGACGCGCACCCGTGAACAGTCGTCCGACCATTTGCTCCACCATCACGGCCGTCATGGGAGGATGCACCATGGTCAGCAACAGGATCATGGGCACCGGCGCCAGCAGCATCAGCACACCACCAATGAGGAGTCGTCGCAGCCAGCGATGCCATCGCGTTGGCGAGCGCTTCGTAATCCAACTGGTGAAGCGACTGGCGCGCGTAGCGCTCATGGTTCCCGCAGATGCACGGGTGTGTCAGGGGGCTGCCGCCGCCAACGGCGGTGCTGCCAGAAGTACTGCTCCGGATACATCCGCACGTACCGTTCGAGGATCTGCGTGTACGTCAGCACGATCGTATCGATGTCGGCCTCACGATCACCCGTCGGATGGACCGGCACCCGATCGATCAACACGGCGTACTTGCCGCTGGCCTCGCGCACGATAGCGACAAACAGCACGGGCACGTCGAATCGCAACGCGAACACTGCGGGCCCGCGTGGAGTTTTGGCGGGTCGTCCGAAAAATGGCACGAACGTGCTGGCCAGTCCCAGCGCATCGTGATCGCTGACAAACGCGACGCAGCGATTGTCGCGCAGGGATCGCGGCGTACGGCGCACCGCATCCTTGTCGTGAATCACCTCCATGCCGATTTTCCGCCGAGTTCGGGTCACGTAGGCTTCGAAGATCGGATTGGCCATCCCGCGCGCCACCACATCGATGGGCACACCGCGCGCCGCGAAGTAGGCCCCGCCGAGTTCCCAGTTCCCGAGGTGCCCCGTTACGAGAATGACGCCGTTGCCTTGGGCGAGCCCTTGTTCGACGTGTTCCCAGCCTTCCACCCGCTCCACGCGGGCAAGGATGTCCGACGTCGATGTGCCGGGCATGGTGGCCGTCTCGATCGACGTGCGGCCGAGGCTTTCGTACGAGCGTCCGGCCAGCATTTCAACCTCGGACGGTGAACGATCGGGAAATGCGGCGGCAATTTGCCGCTCCACAACGCCCCGTCGGATGCCGATTGGCTTATACACCGCCCTTGCGATCCGGCCGCCCACCCAGCTGGCACCGCGCCACCCCATCAACCGCAGCACCCCCACGATGGCGCGCGTAGCGACGTATTCCAGGCGATGCGACACGGTCGGTGACGGAGCGGAGGCGGTCATGGAACGCGAAACATAACAACACGAAGGCCGCACCGATCAGGGATCGGCGCGGCCTTCATGCACGGCAACCGGCGTTCGCCGCGCCGCGCGCGGCGGACTGGGTCCTACGTCAGTTCGTGAGCATGATCAGCACGCGGCGATTCGTCGCGCGGCCGTTGTCGGTGGTGTTTGGCGCAATCGGATCCGACTCTCCCTGGGTACGGGCATTGACACGCGAGTCCGCGACGCCCTTCGACACCAGATAGGCCTTGGCCTGATCGGCGCGATCCTGACCAAGCTTCACATTGTACTTCTCGCTGCCGATGGCGTCGGTGTTTCCAGTGACGTCGATCGTGCGTGACGCGTTGGTTGGTGCAATCAACGATTCGGCAATCTTGTCCAGGATGACTTTCGCTTCGGGTGTGATATCGCTCTTGTTGAAACCGAAGTTGATCGCGCCGATCACGATG
>JANOKE010000973.1:0-5056 GCA_031419135.1 Gemmatimonadaceae bacterium | reverse complement strand
GTCTCGAAGCTATGCCTCAAGTCTCCATCGAACCGCTTTTTCGGGTGTCCGTTGGTGGAGAGGTGCGAAATCCCAACCTGTATTCGCTGTCACCCGAAACCAGTATTGCGCAAGCGGTGGCGCTTGCTGGCGGTCCGACCGAGCGTGGTCGGCTGGACAAGGTGCGCCTGCTGCGCGGCGGTCGTGATGTAATCCTCGACCTCACTGACTCGTCAGGTGAGTCGTTACAGGCTCCGATCGCTTCGGGAGATCAGATCTTCTTGAGCAGGCGGCGGGATTTCCTGCGTGACGTTGGAATTCCCGTTGTTCAAGTCGTAGGCGGCGCGGCGTCGGTAGCCGCACTGTTTCTGATTCGTCGGTAGTACGCCGCACCTTCCTCTTAAACAGTCCCAGTGGTGATGTCAGAGCCAACCGCCGCACCTCGTCCCCAACCGCGTATTACGCCATCGAAGCCAGCGCCGCAAACGCGCACTGCCAGCGCTGCTGCTGCCCCCGACGACGCGCTTAATCTGCGTGAACTTGTTTCGGTAGTCCGTCGCAATTGGTGGGTGGTTCTTGCCTCGGCAGGGTTGGCCACGTCGCTGGCTGGGTATTTCGCCTATACGGCGCCACCAAAATTCCGCGCCAAGGCTGTTATCAAGCTCGCCAATAGCCGTCAGGCGATGGCGGGAAATCTCTCCAACGAAAATTCGCAAACCTCGGTAGGCCTGTACTCCGATCCGCTGCGATCTCAAATGCAGGTGCTCACCAGCCGCAAGGTTGCCGCTGCGGTGGTTGACTCGGAGCCGTCCCTGCTGCGTCTGCGAGTGGTCGGCCAACCGGGCACGCTATTGAAGAGTGTCGAGGTCGCGCCTGACACGCCGGTTGATTCGGTACGTCTCACGTTTCTGTCCGACGAGGTTACGGCCGCAGCGATTGGTCAGAACCGGCGTGCACGTTACGGTTCGCCGGTTGTGCTGCCGGGGCTTCGATTCACCGTGGCAGCAAGGCCGGCGGTGTCAGAAGCCCTGCTGCAGGTGGTCTCGAGGGATGCAGCAACAGGAGCCTTGGCCGGTGCGCTTAAGGCCACGCAGCGGGCAGAGTCTGACGTAATTGACGTGGAGTACACCGGACCCGACCCGCTCGCTACGCAGCGAGTGGTGAATACGGTAGTACGGGTGTTCACTGCGATGAGCGCGGAATCCGCCCATCAGCAATCCCGGCTCCGTCGCGACTTCATTGAGCAGCAGCTTGTGCAAAACGATTCGCTGGAGGCAAGCGCCCAGGGTACGCTGGCTGCGTTCCGGGCGCGCGAGAACATGTTCAGCACCAAGGATCGGTTCACATCCGAAGAGCGCGACGCGGTGAGTCTGGGCATTCAGCGAAGCGGCCTTGCGTCAAACCGTGAAGTGGCGCAGTCGCTTGTGGACGGAGTCGTTGCAGCCAAGGGCACCGAGCGTGCAAGCGCCGTGCGTACCTTGGTATCCACACCGGGAATCAATGCGAATCCGGTGGTCTCTCAGCTGTATGCGCAGCTGGTGCGTTTCCAGTCGTCGCGCGATTCGATGACCACCGGGCGCTTCGCCAGCGCGGCGGGAAATCCTGATGTGCAGCGACTCGATACGTTAATCGAAGCCACCCAGACACAGCTTGTTGATGCAGCCCGGAGCCAGATTGGCGCATTGAACGCACAAATAAAAGTGCTCGATCAGGCCAGAGCCAAGAGCAACTCGTCGCTCAAGCTGCTGCCCAGCACGGCTGCGGAAGAGCTGCGGCTCGAGTCGCAGGTGTCGAGTATCCACAAAGTGGGTGAGCAGTTGCGCGAAGAGTATCAGAAGGCCAAGATCGCCGAAGCGGTGCAGGGCGGCGAGGTGGAGATCGTCGATTTTGCGGCCAAGCCGGTGTCATTGGCAGGAGCGCGCGGGCCCAAGCTGCTGATAGGGTTGCTGGTAGGATTGGTGCTTGGCATCGGCGCGGCGTTTGTGCGTGAACACATGAACACCACGATCAAGCGGCGCGAGGATGTGGGGCGTGTGCTTCGACTGTCGTCGGTTGGCGTTATCCCGGCTTTCGAGAAATCGGCGAAGCGCCGCAATGGCCCACACCGGAACGGCAAGGGCGCGAGCAACGGGAACGGTGACCACCCGAAGCCTGCCGGCGCGGCAACGTCTGGCATACCCAGAGATGCCTTGAGCCTGGCGCTTGGCATCGAAGCCTTCGCATCTCTGCGCACGAACTTGCTGTACTATCAGAGCGACAGAAACCTGCAGACCATCGTAGTGACCAGCTCAGCGCCAAAGGACGGCAAGAGCACGGTGAGCGCGAATATGGCCAAGGCGTTTGCGCGATTCGGTGCGCGGGTGCTGCTCGTGGACTGCGATTTGCGCCGTCCCCGGTTACATGAGGAATTCGGCGAACCGTTGGCGAACGGTCTCAGCGATGTGCTGCTTGGTACGGCGTCGCTGGGGGATTCTCTCAGGAAGGTTTCTGGGGCTACGTCAATGCTTTTGTTAACGGCCGGGACGAGAGTGGAGAATCCGTCGGAACTGTTGGCCGGCGACGCCATGCGTGTGCTGCTGCGAACGCTGGCTGAGAAATTCACCTTGGTGGTACTGGACTCACCGCCGGTGCTGGTGGTATCCGACGCGGTGATTCTTGCTACGCAATCCGACGGCGTGCTGTTCGTGCTGCGTGCCGGAACTACCGAGCCCGAAGTCGCTCGCGCCGCGCTTGGCCAGCTCGATGCCGTTGGTGCAAGAGTGATTGGCGCGGTACTCAACGATCCGGATAACAGGCTACCGCGCTACGACGGCGGATACTACTACAAGTACTACAACGATTATTTCGCGAAGGCGAATACGTAGCTGCGAGCCAGTTGATGCCGTTGCGGCTCTGCGAGTTTGGACAACTGACGTATGGTTGACGAAGAAAAGAGAGATTCCGGTTTGCGCATTCCGTGCAAATCGCGCGGTAGCTTTGCCGAAATATTTCACGATAACCAAGGGGAGAATTGTGAATTCGGAAGGCAGGTGGCTGCTGCTGTACACCAAGCGACACGCGGAGCGATGGGCGGAGATCAACCTGCGGAAGCAGGGGTTCTCCACGTTGCTGCCGTTTGTGCGCTGGCGTGGAACAACGGCGCCCCTCTTTCCGCGCTATCTGTTTGCGGCGCACGAGGAATATCGTGTTGCCTCGGCCATGCAACACACCCTCGGCGTTTTGTACGTGGTGACGTGCGGTGCGCAGGCGTCTCGCGTACCGCTTGAGGTGATCGTCGAGATTCGCGAGCGCATGGACGCAACGGGCATCGTGACGCTGGACACCGGTCCAGCCGTGGATGCGTTGTTTGCCGCCCGTCAGAGCGAAAGGTTGCGTACGATTCAGAAGTTCGCGGAAGCGGGCTGGCGGGTGCGGGCGGCGTGATGTTGCAGGCACCGGTCGTGATGTTCGTCGCATTCCTGGTTTCGCTGGTGATTAGCCTGCTTCTCACACCCGTCGTTATTCGCGCTGCACACGCACGCGGACTGTTCGACAATCCAAGAGGTGGCGAGCGGGGTCCTAATCGGCCGGTCCCGCGTCTGGGCGGAATCGTGATTTTTATTACCGCTGCCACCGCGATGCTGGTCGCCTTGGGGTTGGGGGCATTCCGGGTAGATCCGCCGCACCAGCGCTTTGTGGTGGCGCTGTTCGCCGGCGGGACGATTGTGTTCGGATTGGGGCTATACGACGATATGCGTGGAACACGGGTGCGCACGAAGCTTTTGGCGCAGTGCGTTGCGGCATTCGTTGTATATGCACTTGGTACGCGTGTGGATGTTCTGACTCTGGGTGGTGCCGTGGGCGTCAACACGGGTATGCTGTCGCTGCCGCTGACGATATTCTGGATTGTTGGCGTGACGAATGCCTTTAACCTCATTGACGGTCTCGATGGGTTGGCGTCGGGGATTGCTCTTGTGGTGCTGGCAGCGGTGATGGCTGCGGCGACCGTGCTGGGGAACGCCGATGTGGTTCTGGTGTCGCTGATACTCGTTGGCGCGTTGGCCGGATTTCTGCGATACAATCTCAATCCGGCGCAAATATTTCTGGGTGATTCCGGCAGCTTGTACATAGGCTTCATGCTGGCCGTGCTGTCGATGCATGGTTCGCTCAAGAGCACAACGGCCGTGTTGGTGGCTATTCCGATTTTCGCCCTTGCGGTGCCGTTGCTAGACGCGACCCTTGCCGTAGCTCGTCGCTGGTTGCGTGGATCGCCGATTTTCGGTCCTGACGCGCGTCACATTCACCACCGGATGCTTGCGGTTGGCCTGACGCCACGTCGCGCTTCGGGAGTGTTGTGTGTTGTCGCTGCGGGCTTCGCCGTGTATGGGCTGAGCATCGCATTCGCGCCACCCCCGATGTTGCTGGGTGTAGGCATCGGCGGCGGGGCGTTGACACTGGTGCTCGTGCTTTTCGGAATGCGCCGATTGGGCTACGTGGAGTTCGCGGAGGCGGCGCTGGCGGTTTCGGGAGGCTTTGGTCGCGTGCGAAAAGTGATTCGAGACCAGATTCATGCTCGTGAGACGGTTCCGTTGATTTCGAGTGCCACCACGCTTGATCAGCTGAATGCGATTCTCGCCGACCGTGCGAGAACATTCGGGTTTTCCCGCATGGAAGTGAACCGGGAAGAGGAGCTGAATCGGTCGGGTCGTCAGCACGCCGCGCGCGCGGGCGCCCGACCGGTTTGGAAGATGGACTATCCGGTGAGCCGTGAGGAACCGATGCACAACGATCCATTCACGCTTCGCATCTGGTGTGATATGACTGTGTCGTACCGTCCGCACGGAGCGGAACGGGTGGCGCGCATTCTGGCGCCCTGTATCGAGCAGTGGGTGGCCGGCAGGAACGGTTCACAGCTGCCTCGCAGTGCGGAGTTTGGCCGCAGGCGATTTCAGGATATTGCGTATAGCTATCCGATGGATGTCGGTCGGCCCACTGAGGTATCGACGTCGGCGCAATGATGGCGGGTACGGCCGACGCGTCAATCGCGAGCGCACTTGTCACCGATGCCGTCGTCGCCGGCAGATCCGAGAGACAGCCC
>JANOKE010000972.1:0-2964 GCA_031419135.1 Gemmatimonadaceae bacterium | reverse complement strand
GGCTGTCATTCGACCGGCGAGATTCCGCAACGACCCGGTTCATGGCGGCGACGCGGTGTTCATCCTGAGCATGATCGGCATGCTCATGGTGTCATTGCTTATGATTTTCGCCGCCGAGATTCGTACCGGCGCCAGCGCCGACGGACGGATTATCTCGTCGTTGTTTCTGCCGCTCTTCAACGGCGGGTCTGTAGAAACGGCGCACACCGTGGCACGGGTGACGTGGTGGTTTCACGCGCTGCTGATCCTGTACTTCCTGAATCACCTGCCAGGCTCCAAGCATTTGCACGTGCTCACGTCGCTCATCAACGTCTGGTTCTCCAACACCAGCGGCCCGGGCACGGTGGGTGCGATGCGCCCCATGGATCTTGAGGCCGAAAACGCTGAGCAGTTTGGTGCGGCCGATGTCGAGCATTTGTCATGGAAGAATCTGCTCGATGGGTATTCCTGTACCGAATGCGGACGTTGCACCTCGGTGTGTCCCGCCAACATCACGGGCAAGGCGCTTTCACCGCGCATGATCGTGGTGAAGACACGGGCGCGGCTCACCGAGAAGGCAGGCATGCTGGACGCCATTGGTGCCGGTGGCGCGCCAACCGTCGAGCAGCAGGCCGTACTCGACAAGACGCTCCTCGACAACTGGATCACCGAAGAGGAGCTCTGGGCGTGCACCAGTTGTCGCGCGTGTGTGGAGGAATGTCCGGTGTCCATCGATCAGTTGGACATCATCAACGAGTTGCGGCGCGACCTCGTGCTGATGGAGTCGCGCTTTCCCGGGGAGCTGGCGCCGGCGCTCACGTCACTCGAACGCAACGGCAGTCCGTGGGCGTTCAGCGCGGCTGATCGTGTGCAGTGGACCGAAGGGCTCGACATTCCCACCATGGCCGAGATGGCGGCGGCGGGTGACCAACCCGACATCATGTTCTGGGTGGGCTGCATGGGCTCCTTCGATGATCGCGCAAAGAAGATTACGGTAGCGTTTGCGCGCATTCTGCAGGCGGCGAAAGTGAAGTTCGCGATACTCGGCCAGGAGGAGAGCTGTCACGGCGACCCCGCGCGTCGCATGGGGAACGAGTACCTGTATCAGATGTTGGCCAAGGGCGTGATCGAAACGCTCAACGGCTATGCGGTAAAGACCATTGTCACGTTCTGCCCGCATTGTTTTCATCAGATGGGGAAGGAGTTCCCCGATCTGGGCGGGCATTACGACGTCATCCATCACACCGAGTACATCGAGCGTCTGCTGGCCGAAGGGCGCGTGCCGCTTGACACCGAGCATGGGCAGCGTCTCAAAATTGCGTATCACGACTCGTGCTATCTGGGCCGCTACAACGACGTGTACGATGCGCCACGCAACGCGCTGCGGAAAGCGCTCCCGATTGTCGAACTCGTTGAGCCGGTGCGCACCAAGAGTCGCGGCCTGTGCTGCGGCGCCGGTGGCGGTCGCATGTGGATGGAGGAAACGGCGGGCAAGCGCATTAATGCCGAGCGAAGCGAAGAGCTGCTCGCCACTGGCGCGGATCAGATTGCCGTGGCGTGTCCGTTCTGCATGACCATGATTACCGACGGCGTGGCCGGAGCGGGCAGCGAGGTGCCGGTGTTTGATATCTCCGAGGTGGTGGCGAGCCGGCTGGCCCGTGTCGAGTGACGCGTCTACGAGGCAAGGGGCAGTGCATTCAGCTCGGCCCGCGCTTCCCGCCATGTTGGGAAGTGCTGATTCATCAGGGTCACGAACCGTTCACTGTGCGTCGGCGCGAGCAGGTGCACCATCTCGTGAACGATTACGTACTCCAGCAGGTCCTTTGGTTTTTTGACCAACTCCGTGTTCAGCCGAATGTGTCGCGCTGTGCTGTTACCGCTGCCCCACTTGGTCTTCATGCGCTGGATAAGGTACTGCTCGACAGAAACGCCCAGTACCCGCTCCCATTGCGCTATCAGCGGCGGAATCGCCCGGTGCATCAGCGACTTGTGCCACGCGTGCATCACCGCCGCCCGTTGCAGTACGCCGCTGTCCGGCCTACGCGCCCATCTGGTGGGTGCACTGAGAGTGAACGTGCTTGACGTTTTTTCGCGTCAGCCCTACTGAGAGGTCGCCCAGTTGGATTGTCTCGACCATCAGTAGCCCGGTTCGGGAGTGCCGGTGGTGCCGTAACGCAGTCCCTGCGAATCACTCGCCGCCAGCAACAGTTGCACGGTGCTGAAGAACCCCTTGTTGAAGATCTCTTCCTGATTGGTGATGAGCTGACGCACACCGTCCGCTATTTCCACCGAGCTGCGTTTGAGCTCCATCACGGCGACGGCGATGCCGTTCAGGTACAGCACGATGTCCGGACGCCGCTCGTAGCCTCCCTTGAGCGTCATCTCCTCGGCCAGCGCGAAGTCGTTGCGCCCGGGATGTTCCCAGTCGATCAAATGCACCGTGTTGTGCGTCTGCCCGGCCGCAACTTGCACCTTCACGCCGTAACGCAGCAGCTGATACGTGCGGAGGTTGGCCTGGTACAGCGTGACGCCGGTGGCGTCGGCGGCCGTCTCGAGCTTTTGCAGTGCGGCAGCGATCTGTGCGTCGGTGTAGTCGCGCGCTTTCAGATTCGTCTGCAGCAGGGCGGCTTCGATGTGGCGATTGTTGTCGCGCTTGCTCCAGTCGCCAAGGTAGTCGAAGCTCAGGCTGTCGGACTGAGTAGGGTCGGTGAACAGGGCGACCACACGGTCCTGGGTGGCGCGTTCTGGCCTTGGGGACCCAGTCATCTGGTCAAGCTCCCCGTCCGCAGCTCAGCCAACTTCTTTGTGCCGTGCTCAGTCAGCCTGTATTTCTGCAGGCGGCTGTTCGGCTTGGCGGGGATGGTATACGAGGCTAGTCCCTCGTGAAGCAGCAGCCGGATCACCCTGTTGAGTTGTCCGGAAATCTCCTTGTGGCCCAGCCCGGCGGCGATCTCCGCCTTCGACTGCTCCCCCCGGGCGAGAAGA
>JANOKE010000971.1:0-10083 GCA_031419135.1 Gemmatimonadaceae bacterium | reverse complement strand
CAGGCGCGACGAATGTACGACAGGATCGATGCGATTCGCTCATCGCTGATGGTGGCGCCAATCGGTGGCATCAGCATGGTCCCTTCCTTCCCCTGCAACACAATACGAATGAGTTTGGGAGCCGCGCCGTTCACGTACGCCGATCCAACCAGACTTGTCGCCACACTGGCCAAACCCGCACCGTTGGTTTGGTGACACGATGCGCACGTTGTGGCGAAGTCGTCGCGGCCAGCCGCAATGCGATCTGCTTCGGCTGCGGTAAGCGTCCGCACCGGATTGGCCTTCGGCACCGGCTTACCCGCCCATTGCAAGTGCCGTTCGAGACGACTGGCGGTTGCCGCGAGCACCGTGTCGCGTCCCCGCGTGAGTGCCAGGAGGGCTGCGGGTCGCGCGGCGATTTTCATGGGGTGACGCGATTCCGCGGCGCCGCGCGTGAGCCCGGCCATGAGTGCGAGGCGTTGCGACCGTGGCCGCGCGCCATCATCAGCCAATGCCAGCAGGCGTTCCACGTTCGCCCCACTCGGTGCTCGACCAATCAACGCCGCCAGGGCGTCCACGGCGACGCTGTCGCTCTGGCGAACGGTTGACGTGCGCGCCATCACCCGTGCCAGCAGCGCTGGTGCGTGCGAGTCGGCCGCACGCGCCATGAGTTCCGCGCTCACCGCGTCCGTCACGCCCGCGTCCAGCATGGCGGTTACGGTGACGATGCGGTGCGTCGGCGGAAATTGCACGAGTGATGCGGCCAGTTGCCGACGCACCGATACCGCCGAATCGGCGATCAACGCGACCACCGCACGGCGCACGGTCGGTTCGCCTTGTGCGATCCACGGTTCGGCGATGCGTACCGCCGCGGTGCGCACGTGTGGTGACGCATCCGTGAATGCGGCAATCACCGTGGCGACATTCACTGCGCCCAGTCCGTCGAGCGTCCACAGCGCGTGCAGTCGAACACGGTCGTCGGCATGGTGCAGCAACGCGCGCAACGCGGGCGCGGCCGACGTGTCATGTCGTTCCACGAGCAACCGCTGCGCCGAAATGCGCCACCAGCCGTTGGCGTGGGCGAGTGTGGACACCAGTTGAGCCGACGACATCGCCGACAGACTGGGCGGTGCCCCACGTCCCGTGCGTTCGTACACCACGCGATAAATGCGTCCGTACCCCACGGGTTGTTCCAGCGCGCGCTCGCGGATCTTCTCTTCGAGATAGTCCGTGATGTAGGTGCGGTGCTGGATGATGCCGCGATACATATCCACCACGTACAGTGTACCATCTGGTGCGTTCGCCAGATTCACCGGTCGAAAGCGTTCATCCGTCGACGTGAGAAAATCTGAACGGTCCTGCGCGCGACGTGCAGACGATGGGGCGCCGGCGGCGTCGGTTACCGTGAACTGCCCGACAAGATTGCCGGCGGATTCCGTCACGAACACGCTGTGTCGCATCGCTGCCGGATATCGATCGCCCAGGTATGCCGTGGGACTCCCTGCCGACGTGTAGTGTGCCAATGTACTGTCAGCCCGCAGCGTTTTCTCGCGATAGCCGCGATTCACGGCTGGCGTTTTGCGCGAAGGCCACACGGCGACGTTGGCCGTCAGCGCGGAGTACACGCCGCGCAATGGCGAGGTGGTGCTGTCGCGCGTGGCGTAGTGCGCGGGAATGAGATCGGTGCGCAGCGGGTCTTCATTGCTGTTGCGATAGAGCCGACCATACTCATCGCTCGAAACTCCCCACTGCCCGAGCGACGGCGTGCGGCGCGACTCGAACGTGCCGTCGGTGCGCACACGCAGTTCCTGCGTGTCGTTCGCCGAATGCAGCCAGTTGTCCTGGCCCCAGAGCGCCCCGTTGGCGTTGTGCTCCGGGTTGGCGTCGGTGCTGCCGTAGTCGTCACGCACGATTACGCGCGTGTCGGCGCGCAAGTCGGCGGTGGTGTCGCGCAGCAGCCAGAGAAACGGCGGTGCGCCCACGAGCACTCCGTGTTCCAGCACCGCCACGGTGCGGGGCAATATCAGACTGTCCAGAAACACGGTGCGTCGGTCCATCTGGCCGTCGTTGTCGGTATCTTCGAGCACGACCACCTTGCCGTTCGGTACCTGCTCCCCGTCGCCGCTCACGCGAGGCATGTACCCGCTCATTTCCACAACATACATGCGTCCATCGGCATCAAAGTCTATCGCCACCGGATCATGCACCAACGGTTCGGCGGCCACGAGTTCAATGCGATAGCCAGGCGGTAGCCGAAACGTGGTGAGTGCCTGTTTCGGCGTATGCACTGGCGCGACCGGCGCGGGACCACGTGCACACGCGGCAACGGTCGCGAGTCCGGCCACGAGCGAACGCGACCACGAGTGGAGGAACACGCGGCGTATCACGGGGGTCAGTCGCGTGGTGGCGACGCGTCGATGCCAGCCAGCAGGCCACGCAAGTAGGCCAGCGACCGCTGCATTCCCGGCAGCGGATCGGAAGCGTCAATTTCATACTCAAGGTTGGCGCATCCGGTGAACGCCATGGCCGACAACTGCCGCATGATGTCGGCAATGGGAATAACCCCTTCGCCAACCACACACTGGCTGGCCGCGTCCTTCGCATCGCGAAGATCTTTCAGGTGCAGATCGTGCAGCCGCGGCCCCGCGTCGCGAATAGCCGCCACGACATCGGTGCCCGCGCGTGCGGTGTGTCCGATGTCGATGCACAGTCCCATGCGTACGTCCATGGTGCGCACCTGCCTCAGCACGTCATAGGGCGATGGGAAGTGTTTGTCTTCCGGGCCGTGATTGTGAATGGCCACTTTGATGCCATACCGAATGGCATGGCGCTCAACGCGTGGCAGCAAGGCAGGATGGCAGGTGGCGACGATAAGCGGCATGCCGGCGTTGCGTGCGTAGGCGAAATACGCGTTCACGCTGGTGTCGGTATCTTCTTCGAAGGTGATCGTTCCCCCGCCAACGATTTGCATCGCCGCCACTTCGAATGCCGCCCGCGCTTCCCTGAACTCCTGCGTATTCGCGTTGTAGGGAAGGTGCACAGATTTGATATTGACGTTCGAGGTGCGCAGGGTGCGCAGCATCGCGATGGCCTGCGGGCGGGCAAAGTTGCGCAGGGAGTAGCTGGCGACTCCGAGCCGTACGCTCTGGGCGCGTCGAATGCCCGGCGCGCCTGCCGCCGGCGCGGTCACTCCGAACGCCGCGCCTCCCGCGGCCAGGGCCGCAGACTTGAGGACTGTGCGCCGGTTTGGGTAGGCCACGGTGGGATTTCTTGGTGAAGGGTGTCGGGACTAATCACGCCAACTGATGAATGTGTCGCGACGACGCGACAATATTTCAAGTATCTGTAGACCGCACACAACGACAGCCGTACAGGCGAGACTGCTATCCTCTTGCGTACCAACAACTTGAACCGTATAGTCGTCGGCATGCATTGTGCTGCACAACACGATGTGCGACCACTTTTCACCATGAGGACAGCGTAATGAAAGGCATCCGTTTCAAGGCCGTCGCCCCTGTCGTGCTCGGGGCGCTGGCTACTTTGCTTGGTGCATGCGGCGATGTGGGAACGCCGAGTGAACCGTCGGGACTGTCGAGACCACGATTTGATGTGGTTCCACCGCCGTCGGCGGTGATTGTTCCGATTGGTGACGCGGGTACGTTTGTCAACGCGATTGTGGCGGACAACAGTATCCGCACCAACACCGAATTCTGGGATAATATCTCGGCGGACAATCCGGTGTCTGGTACCACCTTGAACTGCAATATCGGTCACTATGCAATCGGCACGTTCAGCGACGACTGTGCCAACGATCCGCCGGATGCGGCGGCGTCCAACGCCAACAAGGGCGGTTACTCGAATTACTTCGGGGACGGAGCGACAGATCGGGACGCCGCAGGCTTCATGTTCAAGGGGAACAACACCTATACGGTCACTCTCCGCGGTTCGTATAACGGCCAGAACAGTCAGGTTGGCTGGTTTACCGTGACCGGCGGTGTGTACACGTTCCACGAGATCCCGGCGTGGAGCGCCAGAACCATCAATGCGGCGGTGTTGATCGATCCCCTGGGCAAGGACTGGGGGTTCTACATCAACAACACATTCAACATTAATGGTGGCGGTTGTCAGGACGCCGAACATGACTGCTCCGACGCAACCGGAGGCTTCGCAGGGATGCCGTTCCAGCAGTTCGCATTGATGATCAATGCGGCGCAGGACAAGTACTTGGTGGGCGCCGAAGACAATAAGCTTGAGCTGATGCCAAACGGGGCGACCGCCGATTCCGACTACAACGATTACATCTGGTCGCTTTCTCCGACGCCAGTACCCGAGCCGCCGGTTGCCGTGTGCGACTTCATTACGTTTGGCCGCCTCGTGACCACCGTCAGCGGTAACAAGGTTGTCATTAGCGGTAACGTGGGTGGTTTCAACGCCAACGGCACCATTAAGGGCGAGTACCACATCGATGTGAACGGCGTGGACAATCACGTATCGGATCCTGCTACGTACGGCCCCATCACCAGCGGCCCGCTGTTTGGCCTGCCCAATGCGCGCATCACCACGGGCATTGCCAAGAACGGCAACACCGTTGAACTGCGCCTGTGGGACGGTGGTGAGCCTGGCAAGAACACGGACAGGGTGTACGTGAAGATCAACGGCGTGGCCGTGCTCGGCCCAACGGGCCCGTTTATCGACCAAGGCAACATGCAGTATCACCCCGTGTGCCGCGGTCCGTGACCGGACAGCGGTTCAGTTGAATGACTCGCGGCCCCGATCGGAAACGATCGGGGCCGCGTTGCATGTGTGCCCAGCATGGGCAAGGGCTTTGGCTTGGGGTGGCTTGGAAAGGCACGTCCTCTGGTGCGCTGTCATTGCGGCGCTCGGCTACCAGCATGTCGCCGCTG
The DNA here is from genome assembly GCA_031419135.1 of Gemmatimonadaceae bacterium. Classification (GTDB taxonomy): domain Bacteria; phylum Gemmatimonadota; class Gemmatimonadetes; order Gemmatimonadales; family Gemmatimonadaceae; genus Gemmatimonas. Next base: position 5,200 of record JANOKE010000971.1, on the reverse strand, counting down.
GGAGGAATGCCATGCTCTGCGGATTCAGGAGACTGTCGATCACCTTCACCAGTCGGTAGTCGTTGGGCCACCTACGACTGGCGCGTCTCCGGAAAATCACAGTTTTGCGATTTCTCGGAGAGCGCCATAAACGACATACGTCGGTTGCCTCGTCGATGCCGGTCCGTATGCGAGCCGCTTCGCGCGCGGGCGAATCTCATGCGTCGTCCAGCGTGTCCATCACGATCCGCACCGACGTCGGGCGGCGCCCCGGATCTTCAGCCAGGCACTGCATGATCGTTTGAGCGAGACGCTTCGACGCGCCGCGCTGCAGCAGCCGATCGACGCCTCTCTCACCGTGCCCGGTACCCGCGAACATCTCATACACCACACAGCCGAACGAATAGATGTCGCTGCGCTCATCGACATCCACGTCGCCGCGAAATTGCTCGGGACTCATGTAAGCGCGTGAACCCATCAAAGTGCCCAGGCTGGCCCCCGCCGCCTTGTCGGCGCTTGACGACACAGTGATCGCGCGCGCGATTCCGAAATCGGCTACGATCGCATGACCATCGGCGAGGAGCACGTTTTCTGGCTTGATATCGCGGTGAATGACGCCGAGTCGATGCACGTAGTCGAGAGCATCGGCCATCTCGAAGGCGATCCGTCGTGCCTCTCGTGGTGTCAGCGTCGGCGCGCGCCGCAACCGTGTGCGCAACGATTCGTCGGAGATGTAGGGAGTCACGAAATAGGGCACCCCCGCCTGCGTGCCCGAGTCGAGGAGTGGCAGGATGTGCGGATGGGCGAAGCGCGACGTGAGGCGGATTTCCTCGAGAAATCGTTCGATCCCAAGCGTGAAGAGGAGTTCCGGCCTCAGCACCTTGAGCACGACCAGACGATCGTGCCTCACGTCGCGCGCGAGGTGCACAATCGCCATGCCGCCCCGGCCGATCTCGCGCAACACGTCGAGACCGGCAATGCGTGGCACCCCTGGGGCCGTCGCGGTCGGGCCGGGCGCGAGGGCCGCAGCCACGGTGCGAGATCGAATGCGATTGACGAGTGCTTGGGTCTCCGCCGAAGGCTTCGCGTCGAATTCCTCGTGCATCCGGTGGGCGAATTCTTCGTACGCATGCAGTGCGCCAGCCCGATCGCCCAGCCGATCGAGCAATTCCAACAGTTGCCGCATCACCCGCTCGTCGCCATCCGACAGCGCCACAGCTCGGCGGGCGGAAGCGACGGCCGTCGTGTGGTTGCCCTCGCGTTCGCGCTGCTCGGAAAACATCCGGGCCGCCCGCGCCGCCATCGCGCGCAAGGCGTCGCGCTCGCCGTCCAGCCACTGGTCGAATGCGGCCGACGCATCGCAGTGAAAGCCGTCCAGCAGGTCGCCGCGATAGAGCGATACGGCATCGCTCAGGTGATGCTGCTCGATGGCCGCACGGAACTCGGTCACATCGCAGGTGAGCTGCCCCGCATCAACGCCCACTTCTTCCGCGCCACGGCTGACGAGCACGCCGTCGCCCAATTCGCGACGCAGGAACCGGATGGCGCTGTTCAGCGCATCGCGGGCGCGCGCCAAGTCGAATTCCGGCCAAAAGAGCGCGTACAGCCGATCGCGTCGCTCGAAGCGAGCCGTTTTCGCGACGACCAGATACGCCAGCAACGCGGCGCGTTTGGGTTGCTGCAGCACGCTGTCAACGGGCTTGGCGCGAAGCCCCAACAGATCCAAAGAGCCAAGGACACGGAGCCGGATCAATAGATCACCGTAAAACGGGGTCAGCCCCAGATCAGCCGCGCGTCGGCGGCGTCTCTCAGGTTTGGAACGCGAAGCTATCCCGACCGACACTCCGTCGCAACTGGGTTAGCGGGCCTTCCATCGGAGAACCAAATGCACACCCGATCTTGCCTTTCACGACGCTCACGCTCGCTGGTCCTGATGTTGGCAGGTTCAGCGACCGTGGTCGCCTGCGGCGCCACCGCCACCTCGCGAACTGCTTCGAACATGGGACCGCGATCCGAGGCATCGTCGCAGTTCGTGGTTCGCGGAACCGACCTCGAACGCCAGCCAGTGGGATCGATCTACGACGCGTTGATGCGATTGCGGCCGGAGTTTCTCCGAGCGCGCCATTCGACGCCCGACGCACCGGCCGGCGCCCTTCCGCTCGTGTATCTCGACGATACCTATCTCGGCGACATCAGTGAACTGCGTCGGCTGTCGCCAAAGCTGGTGCGCGAGGTACGACTCCTGAGCAACTTCGATGCGCGGGAACGCTTTGGGAAAGTGTTCCCGGGGAGCGTGATCGTAGTGAAGACGCGGTGAAGAGGTTCGTCGCTGCGACGCGACCTGGTCGCTGTGTAGACTCGCCAGGTCGCGTCGTATAGCTTCACGCCACGTCGGTACCGTTTGCGTATGACCACCACTGTGCTCGAGGGGAACACCGCGCGTGACCGATGCGACACGGGGAGTGCGCACTGCGAATCGGATGAACAAGTCCATTGTTGCCGATTCCGATCGTGGCGCCGCCGCTATCCGCGCACGGCGCACCGCATCAAATCAGGCCATCGCCGCCCGAGACGCCGAACAGGTCGTGGCCTGCATGATGTCGGACGTTTCGGTCTCCGTAGCACGCGGCCCCCTGCTCAGTGGGCGCGAGGCGTCACATGCCGCCTTCGCTGCACAATTCGCCGAACGCGCGTTTATGGGCTATGTGCGCGAGCCGGACGCCATTGTAGTTCATGATCCGCCAACAACGGCCACAGAACGCGGTCGCTGGATTGGTCGATGGCGACAGGGCCGTGCGGAGCGGGTTATGCGCGGGACCTATCAGGCCGAGTGGCGCCATACGGAGCTGGGATGGTTCATCCAGTCCGAAGTATTTTCGCCGGGCGATGCGTGATCTTTGCCTGCAATGACTGACACTGCCAAAACGCCACGGGCGGCGCCCCTGGTCGACGTCTTGCGGTTGGGGTGGGGCGGCCCGCATGATCATCGCATGAAACGTCGTCAATTCCTGCAACAGTCTGCAGCGCTCGCCGCCATGCCGTTCGTGCGTTTACCGCACGCGCGCGCGCGAACCCGTGCGCCACTGCACGTCAACGGCATCCGGCTCAACAGCTGGCTGTCGGCGTTCGATGCCATCGGCCGTACACCAGGGGGCATCAATCGCGTGGCGTACTCTCCCGCTGATCTCGCCGGACGCGCGTTCACGCTTGATCTGTTCAGACAAGCGGGCCTCGTACCGCACATCGATGTTGCCGGAAACATCTTCGGCCGGCTGGATGGCAGCAACACCTCACTCCGTCCCATCCTCATCGGGTCGCACGTTGATTCTGTCACGGACGGTGGCAACTATGACGGTGCGCTTGGCTCGTTCGCCGCCATTGAAACGGCACGGGCACTGCGCGAACAGGGTGTGCGTTTGCGACACCCGCTGGATGTCGTCGTGTGGCAGAACGAGGAAGGCGGCACCATTGGCAGCAAGCTGGCCATCGGAGACCTCGCCGATACCGATCTCGACAAGGTGGCGCGCTCCGGCAAGACCATTCGCGAAGGCATCAATATTGTGGGCGGCGATTCAACGCGCTGGCGCGACGCGATCAGGAAGCCGGGCGACTTCGCCTGTTACATCGAACTCCACATTGAACAGGGCGGACTGCTGGAAAAGGCTGGGCTGCAGATTGGGGTGGTGCAGGGCATCGTGGGGCTGCGGTGGTTTGAAGTCACCATCAAGGGCATGGCCAATCATGCCGGCGCTACGCCAATGGATCAGCGACAGGACGCGATGCTGGCCGCCGCCAAATTCACCGTGGCGGTGCATGACGCCGTCACCAGTGAGCCGGGTCGCCAGGTGGCGACCGTTGGGCGTCTCACGGTGCTGCCCAACACCACCAACGTGATTCCTGCGCAGGTGGTACTCACGATTGATCTGCGTGACCTCGACGCCGCCAAGCTCGCCCACTTCACGGAACGCTTCGAGCAACTGGCACGCGAAATCGGCGTGGCCACCGGCACCACGTTCGCCTTTACGCGTCTGGTGGACAGCAATCCCGCCATGGCCGATGCGCGCGTGATGGACTGGATCGACGGTAGCGCCGCGTCCCTGGGTCTCACGCGTCAGCGAATGCCCAGCGGGGCAGGACACGACGCACAGGAGATCGCCCGCATCGCACCCATGGGGATGATCTTTGTGCCCAGCGTCGGTGGCATCAGTCACTCTCCAAGGGAATTCACCAAGGCGGAGGACGTCGTGAATGGCGCCAACGTGCTGCTGAACGCGGTGATCGCCGCCGATCGTTAGAGCGACCGGTGTCCGAATACTATTAACACATCGGGAATCAGGCTGAACCGCGCGACAGGCGCGACCCACTCACGAAACGTCTCATGCGCGTTGGAGCTTTCTCCCTGTTCGCGTTCGTCGCATGGTCGGGACAGCAACCGCCGTCAATGCCCGACGCGACGCTCTCCGGTCATGTGTACATCGACCGCAACGGCAACGGAACGTACGACGCCGGCGAGCGTGGATTGCGCGGCGTTGCCGTGTCCAATCAGGATCAGGTGGTCGTCAGCGACGCCAACGGCGCATACCGTCTGCCGGGGCCGGGATCCACCGGCATCGTGTTTGCCAGCATCCCCAACGGCTACGCCAGTCGCGGAGCGTTCTACCGAAGCATTGACAGCGGCGCGTCCAACCGGGGCCCGATGGATTTTGCGATGACACCGGTGCCCGCCACGCCAACGGTCACGTTCATCCACGCGTCCGACACACATATCGCCAACGCCTCGCTGCCGCGCACGAAACGCTTCCGTGCGCTGATCGACTCCATTCGCCCCGCATTCGTCATTGTCAGCGGCGATTTGGTGCGCGACGCGTTGCGTGTGGGCGAAGCCGAAGCCACCGGCTACTACGAACTGCTCCAGCGTGAGATGGCACTGATCGCGCCACCGGTATGGACGGTTCCCGGCAACCACGAAGCCTTCGGCATCGAGCGCGACAAGTCTGGCGTGAAAACCAATCATCCGTTGTACGGTCGTGCCATGTATCGGCACTATCGCGGACCCGACTACTACTCGTTCAACGCTGGTGGCGTGCACTTCGTGGGGCTGAACAGCGTCGACATCGACGACACACGTTACTACGGACACATGGACAGCGCGCAGTTGGTGTGGCTGGAGCGCGACCTCGCCGTGATACCGCCCACGGTGCCGGTGGTGACATTCAATCAC
>JANOKE010000970.1:0-4764 GCA_031419135.1 Gemmatimonadaceae bacterium | reverse complement strand
TGCGCCAGGCCGCCAGCAGCACCACCACGCATGGCCCCGTCGAGCTGCTTTTCCAACTGCTTGCGTTCATCGATCAACGCGTCGAGCTTTTTCTCAATCTGTTCCGCCCCACTCGCCGTACCCGTCATCGGCACTTTCAGTCGATTGGCGACGTGCAACAGTACCCGTTCCCGATCAGTGAGAAACTGAAATGCGCGCGGTCCCGTCACCGCTTCGATTCGGCGCACTCCGGCAGCCACACCCACCTCGGCGACAATGCGCAGCAAGCCGATTTCCGCGGTATTGCGCACGTGAGTGCCACCACACAGCTCCACCGACCGCAACGGAATTTCCACCACGCGAACCACGTCGCCGTATTTTTCGCCGAAGAGCGCCGTCGCCCCGTTGGCAACCGCGTCCACGTACGATTCCTCACGCGTCGTCACCGCAGTGGACGACCAGATGCCCGCATTCACGTCGGCCTCCACCGCCGAAAGTTGTGCCGCGGTGAGTGGTCCGCTGTGCGTGAAGTCGAAGCGCAGCCGATCGGCAGTGACCAGTGAACCCGCCTGATGCACGTGATCGCCGAGGGCGTGACGTAAGGACGCGTGCAGCAGATGTGTGGCCGTATGATTGCGTTCGGTGTCACGGCGCCGCTCCCGTGATACCCGCGCCAACGCGGGCCCGAATACGATCTCTCCGGTCGCGGTCCCGATCGCCGCAATCCGTCCGTCGAGCTTTTTCACGTCAACCACATTCACGGTCCAGCCGTGTCCGTCGATGGTTCCGTGATCCGACACCTGACCGCCCGACTCCGCATAGAACGGTGTGTCGCGAAGCATCACGGCCACGCGCCCCTCGGGCAATGTGCGGACGGCCGTCACGACCGTTTCGATTTCGATCTGCTCGTAACCCACGAAGCGTCCGAGCGCCGCCGCATGTTGCGCATCGTGCGTCCACTGGGTCGGATCGGCAAGTTCGTCGACATTGACCGTAAGCTGACGCGTCTTCCGTTCGTCCTGCGATTGTTTTCGCTGCGCGGCCAGCGACTGTTCGAACCCCGAAATATCAACCCGATAGCCGCGCTCAAGCGCCATCAGCTCCGTCAGATCGATCGGGAAACCAAACGTGTCGTACAGGCGAAACGCATCGTCGCCGGATATCGTGCCGCGCAGCGTTGTCGAGCCCTGCGTGGAACCCAACGGCGCCAGCTCCTCGAATCGATTCATGCCCGCATCGATCGTCGTCAGAAAACGCTCTTCCTCAGCGCGCGTCGTCTCCACGATATGCGTGCGACGCACCTGCAGTTCGGGAAAAACGCCGCGCATCATGTCGATCACAACGGCAACCACGTGCACCAACGTTGGCTCGCGACGCCCCAGCAGCCAGGCGTGTCGCACGGCACGGCGCAGAATTCGGCGCAACACATAGCCGCGCCCGTCGTTGCTGGGAAACACTCCATCAGCAAGCAGGAACGCCACCGCTCTCGCATGGTCGGCAAGCACGCGAAACGAGGCCGGATCGATGGCCCGACCGTCCTTGTCGAACGCCATGCCGAGTCCCACGCCAGGGCGATATGGATAGCCGATGCCGACAACGTCTTCGACTTTCGCGATGAGCGGTTGAAACAGATCCGTGTGAAAATTGTTCGTCACGCCCTGCAACGCGGCGGCGATACGTTCCAGACCCGCACCGGTATCTACCGACGGCTTGGGCAGCGGCACCAACGTGCCGTCCAACTGCCGATCGAACTGCATGAAAACCAGATTCCAGATCTCCAGGAACCGGCCCGCCTCGGCACCCTCGACAAAGGCATCGAGCGAGTAGTCTTCGCGATCCGTATCGGTCCACTCGCCGGACGCGTCTGCGGGAAACGCCCAGTCGGGAGCCATTTTGGCGAGATCGACATAAATCTCGCTGCACGGGCCACACGGACCGGTGTCCGCCATCTGCCAAAAATTGTCTTTCGCTCCGAGGCCGTAGATGCGGCTCTCCGGTATGCCGGCGATCGCCTTCCAGAGCTGACGGGCTTCGTCGTCCTCGTGGAACACCGTCACGCGCAAATGCTCGCGCGGAATCTTCAGCTCCTCGGTCACGAACTCCCAGGCCAGGCGTATCGCGTCGGGTTTGAAATAATCGCCGAATGAGAAATTCCCCAGCATCTCAAAAAAGGTGTGATGCCGCGCCGTGTGCCCGACCTGTTCCAGGTCGTTGTGCTTGCCACCCGCCCGCACACACTTCTGAGACGTGGTGGCCCGCCGATTGCCCGTCGGCGGTTCTTCCATTCCCAGAAAGACCTTCTTGAATTGGACCATCCCCGCGTTCACGAACAGGAGGGTGGGGTCGTCCTGCGGCACAAGCATGGAGCTCGGGCGGACGGCGTGGCCATGTCTCTCGAAGAAGGCCAGGAATCGGGTGCGAATTTCGGACGCGAGCATAGACGGGGAAATATAGACGGCCAAGGTCGACGCGTCTCGATACGCCAGCGTCAGCCTCGTTCCAGCTCGGTCAGAACGGTGCGAACGACATGTCCCGAAAAGCCACGGCGTTGGAGGAACCCCACCAATCGTCGGCGGCCGACCACTCGCTCCAGCGATGCCAACGATCGCCAGCGCTTCGCGGCCTGTGCACGGCACGCAGCAAGTTCATCGAATCCATCCAACGCAATGGCATCGGCAATCGCCAGGTCGGTTTCGCAAGCATCGACGCCCTTGCGTCGCAGTGTCTGCCTGATGCGGGATGGTGCGTCACCGCGACGCAGGCGAGTGGCGGCCTCGGCTCGCGCGACCTCCGCATCGGACAACACTCCGTTCGTTTCAAGCCGATCGAGGGCCTCGGCAATCAGTGTAACATCAGGCTGAAACCGCCTGAGCCGTGTTTCAAGTTCGCGCCTGGTGCGGCGTCCCCTGGCCAGCGAATTGAGCGCCCGATCGACCAGCGCAACCACTTCGGCCGCGTGAATGAATCGCTTCAGCGTTGCGGCGTCCAGCACCGCGCCAACGCGCGTGGCCCCCGATTCCGCCAGCGTATCAACGCCAACCACGCACTTCTGTCCGTTGGACAGCAGGACATGAACCCGACCGGGCGATCGGGGCGACTCGCGCAACTCGCGAACCGAGATCGGACCAGACGGCTGATCCGACGGAGAAAGAGCCGAGGGGCTACTCACAATGAGCCGTGGTGATCCGGGCACCACTTCCCACCGCGAGCGACCCCTCGGCCCTCACGCGCGCACCTGCAGAGCGGGGTGCGACGTGCTATTCCTCGGGCTCCTCAACCGGAGCCATGGTTTCGGCAGACTTGATACCCAAGACCACCTTCACCTTTTCCTCGATCTCCGCCATCAGCGCAGGATTGTCCTTCAGAAACATCTTTGCGTTCTCACGACCCTGACCGATGCGCTGCGTGCCATAGCTGTACCACGCGCCCGACTTTTCGATGATCCCTGATTCGGATCCAATATCCACCAGCAGCGACGCGTGACTGATGCCCTCAGCGTACATGATGTCAAACTCGGCCTGTTTGAACGGCGGCGCGACCTTGTTTTTCACCACCTTGACCCGGACATGCGAGCCGATCACCTCTTCCTTGTCCTTTACCGGACCAATGCGGCGAATGTCCAGTCGTACCGACGCGTAGAACTTGAGCGCCTTGCCGCCAGTGGTGGTCTCGGGGTTGCCAAACATCACGCCGATTTTTTCGCGCAGCTGATTGATGAAGATCACGGAAACTTTCGAACGCGCGATGGCCCCGGTGAGTTTGCGCAGCGCCTGACTCATGAGTCGCGCCTGCAGTCCCACATGCGAGTCACCCATATCGCCTTCGATTTCCGCTTTCGGCACGAGCGCGGCTACCGAGTCGATGACGATCACGTCTACCGCACCAGACCGAACCAGAATCTCGCAAATCTCGAGCGCCTGTTCGCCGGTGTCGGGCTGCGAGATCAGCAGGTTTTCGACGTCGACACCCAACTTCTTGCAGTACTCGATGTCCAGCGCGTGTTCGGCATCGATGTACGCTGCCACGCCGCCATTTTTTTGCGCGTTCGCCACGACATGCAAGCACAGCGTTGTCTTACCGCTCGACTCAGGTCCGTAGATCTCCGTGACGCGACCCCGCGGAATTCCACCAACGCCAATGGCCGCATCAAGATTGATTGCGCCGGTTGGAATGGACTCTACGCGAACTTTCGAGTCGGTACCCAGTCGCATGATCGAACCTTTGCCGCAGCTTTTTTCGATTTGCGCGACGGCGAGCGCCAGGGCCTTGCGCTTGTCGTCTGTCATCACCGTGCCCGCCATGGAAACCTGCCGTCGTGAGGAGTGAAGCCGCCATGCCCTGGCTTGCGAGAATCTAGGGGACGCGCTCGCAACACCAAGACCCGAATAAACTACGAAGATGTGTGGATGTGGACAACTGTGAATTTCAAGGCATTCCAGATAGTGGAAACGCGTTGGGGATGTGCCGAACGCGCACCTGAGTGCCAGAAATCAGGATACCCAGCACGTCGAATCGGTAGGTTAGGCCGGTCGACCCGAAGCGGTCGACCCACACCCTGGCCGATCGACCGAGCTCCCGTTGCTTTCGGAAATGAACCGCGTCTACCGGCGACCCGAACGCCGCGCCCCGCCGAGCCTTAACCTCGACGAAGGCAACCTCGTTGCCTCGTTGCATGATCAGGTCGACATCACGATGACCACTCCGGAAGCGGTGGGCTACCACGACCCACCCGTCTCGTTTCAACCACCGCGCCGCGATCCGCTCACCCTGAAGGCCCAAGGCCTG
>JANOKE010000969.1:0-1643 GCA_031419135.1 Gemmatimonadaceae bacterium | reverse complement strand
GAACGCGTGGGGCGTGGGCTGTATCGCGTGGTGAGCGCCGAGCCGACGGAGAACTACTCGCTGGCGATGGCGTGCGCGCGCGTGCCTGACGGCATCGGGCGTTTGTGAAGACGCGATTTGCGGTGGTGGAGTAACTGCACGCTTCGGTTAGCATTCGCGGTCGCATGCGCCAAGCCGCTTCACGGAAATCGCACACCACGAGACACCTGTCAGATGGACTGGCGCTGGCCACTACCGTTTAGCGGAATTGCATGCTACCATTACGCGTAAGTCTGAACTACTGTTTGCTTAGCCTAGGTGCTACCATATATCGTACACGTATGCTATACTTTCGCAGTTGCCCTCGATTCCGATTGGAGGGCCAGTAGCCCAACCGCACTGCCTACCATAGGTATTGATGACTTCGCCGGCACTACCTCCTTCGGGGAGACCCTACACGCCTCGCATCATCGACAGCGAGCTACGGCGTCTTCTCGCCGGGCTTGGCGCCGTGTCCATCGATGGAGCCAAGGCCGTCGGCAAGACCGCTACTGCATCACGATTGGCCGCGAGAACCCTTCGGCTTGATCGGGCCTCAGTCGCCGATGTTGTGCGCGCAGATCCGAGTCAGGCGCTACGCCCGCCGTTCCCATTGTTTATCGACGAATGGCAGCATGTGCCGGCCATCTGGGACGCCGTACGGGACCTGGTCGACGATGATCCCACACCGGGACGCGTAATTCTGGCGGGCTCTGCCGCGCCTCCGGCGAAGGCTCTCCCCACGCATACAGGCGCCGGGCGCATTGTGACACGCCGCCTGCGTCCCATGGCGATCAGCGAGCGTCTTGAAGCCGACGGAGTGCCCGTTGATTCACGGCCAACGGTCAGCCTGCGCGCACTCACGACCGCCAAATCGCGCATCACGCTGCACGGCGAGTCTCCGTGGAGACTCGGCGACTACGCGCGCGCGATCGTCGCGTCTGGCTTTCCAGCGATACGCGCACTACCGGCTGAGCTGCGACGCGCGCAGCTCGATGGGTACGTTCGACACCTCACAACCCGAGATGTCCAAGAAGCCAATGGGGCTGCCGCGAATCCGGCAGCGCTTTCGCGATGGCTCCAGGCGTTGGCTGCGGCCACGGCCACGACCACCTCACTGGACAAGCTCCGCAACGTCACTGTCATGGGTGACGGAGGGACATCGGCAAAGACCACCGTGCTCCGCTATCGCGACGCACTCGAACGGTTGTTCATCTACGATCCCGTTCCAGCGTGGCAACCTGGTGGCACTGCGCTCAGTCGACTCGGCCTGGCGTCCAAGATTCATCTCGTCGATCCAGGACTGAGCGCACATTTGCTTGGGATCGACGAGGATGCCTTGCTGGATGGCGTCTCCTCTCCATTGGCCGACGCTATTCCGATCGTTCGCGACGGAGGACTGTTCGGCGCACTCTTCGAGTCACTCGTCGCCTTATCGATGCGCACGTACGCGCAAGCCGCTGATGTGCAGCATGCCTTTGTGAGAACACATGGCGGCGAGCACGAGATTGACGGGATACTCGTGCGTCGTGACCAGCGCTGCGTTGCCTACAAGGTGAAACTCGCGGGCACCATCACGGGTGACGACGTGCGACACTTGCATTGGCTCAAGGAGCGGCTCGGCG
>JANOKE010000968.1:0-2228 GCA_031419135.1 Gemmatimonadaceae bacterium | reverse complement strand
CATCAACCGATCCGACGTGCGGGCCAGTGGCATCGACGGCCTACGCAATCCGCGCGATCGACGGGTCAACACGTCGGTCGCGTTACGTCGCGCTGCGCCGCTCACCCACGGCTGGTATGCGCCTGTCCTGAATGGCCTGGCGCTCTCCGGCGCGTGGTCCGTCGGTGAGTCGCAAAGCGCCTTCCAAACCGGGAGTCAGTCCAACTACGTGATGGGGGCCACGCTGGACGTCAGTGATGATCGACGCGACGGGCATTTGCCAGGAATCGTAGACCGCTTGTTCGGCATCCTGCCGCGATTCCTTCGCGAGACCGACGCCGTGCGAGGCGTGCGCGCACAGAGCTATCGGTGGCAACCTACACAGTTCCGGGTCACGAGTTCGCTGGCGCGCAATGCCAACTCGACCACCAGCTTTACGAAGGCGGCAACCGCCTTGTCGGACACCGGGCGGGTGATCACCGGGCTGAATCACGCGTGGGTGAACGCCGCGCGACTGGAGTTTCGTCCCACGCTCGGGCTGTCGGGCAGCGTGGACGCACGCCAGGTACTTGACCTGCGTGACTATCGCGATCTGGTGCTCGGGGCCGACAGCACCGATCGCCGTCAGGCGGCGGCCGCCGAGCGCTTGCGACTGTTGGGCGCATCGGTGGGACTTGAGCAGGAGCGCACGTTGGTCAGTGGTGTGTTGTTCCAGCCGCAGGGGTCGCAATGGCTGCAGCCACGATTCGATTTCCGTTCGACGTTCCGCTTGTCGAAAGATGCGAACGCGCGAGCGCTGCTGCGCGAAGGCGACTCCACGGGAGCGTTTCGGCTGCCACAGCGCCTTGGGGCCGCGCAGAGCCTGTCTGTCGGCACCCAATTGCAACTCGGGCGCCTGCTGATGGCGCGCGCGGCAGAGAAGTCATGGATTCACCGGATCGGCAAGATGATCGCACCGGCCGACATCGCGTGGCAGCAGGATATCACGTCGAACTACGACAACACGGTGTACGATCCGGGATTGGGCTATCAACTCGGGTGGGGCGGTATCGAATCATTTCGCGGACTCAGCACCCATCGCCTGGCGACCACCGCAGGTCGGGTGCAGAGTTTCACGACGATCGGGGCATTGAACTTGCCACTTTCACTCAACGTGCAGTCGCGGTTTGAACGCGGCACCACCGACACGTGGACCCGGCGCGTGCTGGATGGGTTTCAGGCACTCATTACCAGCGAACGTCGCACGTATCCCGATATAAGCGTCCGCTGGAGTTGGCGGCCGACGCACCTGACGAGCGTGATCTCAATGGTGCAGATGCAGGGTCGCTATGTGGTGAACCAACAGGAAACGGTCATCCCGAATGAGACGGGCGGACTGGCCGATCGCAGTCGCACGCTCGCGCGCAGTCAGCCAGTGTCAGGTTCGATTACCTGGAAGTTCCTCGGGGAGCTCACTACCAACGGCTCGATGGATCGAGCCCATCGCGAAGATGCCCGTCCGGGTTCGCTGACACTCGGCGATACGAAACGAGTGTCGTTCGACCTTGCGCGCAACATTGGCCTGCCGAAGAAGTGGAACACGCGCACGGGCAAGTTGCGTACACGCGTGTCGTATCAATCGGAAGAAACGGTCGCCACAGTGGGCGGTTCGACAACGGCTGCCCTGGCCACCGAGCCCACGTTTTCGGTGCTGACCAACAATGGTCGCCGCGCATTCAATCTGAATGCCGACACCGACGTGTCTGAGCTGCTGACATTCAGTCTCACCGGTTCGCACATTCTCTCCTTCGACCGCAACTACAACAGACGTTTGACAAATACCGTCGTGAGCGTGGTCCTGACCGTGAAGTTTTTTGCCGGAGAGTTGCGGTAACTGGACACCGGAGGCGGTTCGGGAAGCGGCGGATGCGCAATGATATGCTGTGCCCTGCAATGGCGTGGTGACGGTGGTTGAGAAGGACAGCGCTATGCTGCGCGATGCCCACCACCGCCGAACGCCACGCTCTCGTGTTTCTCGCCGCCGTTGCCCTGATCGGCGGTGGAGTGCGGACGGTTCACAGCTCGCGCATTGGTCGCGAGTTGGTCACCACGGAGTCGCTGGTGGGCGGGCCGTCTGATCAATCGTTGGGCGACCGGGCTCTCGCCAACCAGATCGCCGCAGTCGACTCCGCCCGTGCGACAAAAGGCCGCCGCCCGCGTGCTGTCGGTGCTCGCCAACCCCGGCGCACGCCAGCCGTAGAGCAGTCCAG
>JANOKE010000967.1:0-3743 GCA_031419135.1 Gemmatimonadaceae bacterium | reverse complement strand
GTGCAGTTTGACGCGTCGCTGCATGGTTTGTCCGAGCCAGGCTTTGCGGAGTTGGGCCAGCGTGACGAGCAAATTCGCGTGTGGCATATCGCGCTCGATGCTGATACCGGCAGCGCGCTCGTGCTCGGACAGTTGGCGGCGCTGCATGTGCAGCGCGCCCGTGAGGGTGGAGGCTGGCAGGACTACCTCACGGCCGAGTCGTTCGCGCGGCACTCGCTGTCGCGTCGCACCAATCGCAATGGCGCGTCGGCGGTGACACTGGTGAATACGTTGCTGGCCCAGCACCGATTTGCCGAGGCGCGTGACATCGCCGTTGCCCTGGTCCAACGCGAATCGGACATTCCGGAGTATCGCGCGCAGCTGGGTGAAGTGGCAATGGAAGTGGGCGACGATGCCCTGGCCAGTGCGATGTTTCGTTCGGTGTGGGAGCAGCGTACCCAACTGTCCATGGCGCCGCGTGTTGCCCGCTGGCTGGAGCTCACCAATCACGTACGCGAGGCACGGCAACTGCTGCAGATCGCCCGTGATGAAGCACTCGGCCGACGCCACGTGGCCAGCGAAACGAAGGCCTGGTTCCAACTCCGCGTTGGAGACCTCGAATTGCGTGCGGGAAACCTGCGACGCGCTGAGCAGGCGTATCGCGACGGGCTGCGCATCGAGCCGGGTGATCCGCGACTGTTCGCGGCGATGGCGCGCTTGGCAATCGCGCACGAAAACCCGAAACAGGCGATTGCGTGGGGAGAGCGGGCCATTGGGCTGCAGCTTGATCCCGCCACACTGGGTCTTGTGGGAGATGCGTATGCGTCGGTTGGTGATGTCGCCAGGGCCACCGAATACTTCCGTACGCTGGAGATCACCGTCGCCACGCAGCCGGGGGCATATCATCGCGCCTGGAGTCTGTACTTGCTCGACCACGACCTGCAGGTTGCTACGGTGCTGGCGAAAGCGACCGCAGAGCTGCATGATCGGCGTGACGTGTATGGCTACGATCTCATGGCGTGGGCGCTGCACAAGGCCGGACGCCACCGGGAGGCCGCTGTGATGATGCAACGCGCGCTGCGTTTTGAAACACCGGATCCTCTTCTCGTTCGACACGCGCAGACCATCGCGGCGTCGATTGCACCGTCGCGCGTCGCGTCGAGGTAGCTACTTATGTCCGAACTCTGGGCGTTCATGCAGCTTGGCTTTACCCACATTGTGTCGTGGGAGGCCGCCGACCATGTGCTCTTTCTGCTGGTACTCGCCGCGATCTATCGCGGCCGCGACTGGCGCGCCGCACTGTGGGTGATTAGCGCATTCACCGTGGGGCACTCCATCACGCTGGCCCTCGCCGTCACGAACGTATTGGTGTTGCCGAGTGCCATCGTGGAGTTTCTGATTCCGGTGACGATTGTTGCGACGGGTATTGAAAACCTCGTGCTGCGTGACCGGGCGGCAACGGGGCCGCACGCACGACACCGCCCGGTGTTCGCTGGTGTGTTCGGACTCGTTCACGGCGCCGGGTTTGCCGGCTATCTGCAAAGCCTGTTCATCGATCAGATCACTATGCCGCTCTTCGGATTCAACGTCGGCATCGAAGTGGGGCAAATCGCGGTACTGGTCATGGCGGCCGCACTTTTCTGGCTGCTCGATGCGTTGTTGCGCGCCGTGCCAACGCCGTCGTGGGCACGAGACGCCTATCAGACTCGTCTGATGGTCGTGTTGGGCGTTGTGGTGTTGGTGGCAAGTGGGTGGGCCGTGGAGCGGTTGCCGCGATGAGCCGCGTTCACTCAATACGCGCCCTGTTGCTGTTGTCGTGCCTGGCGTCGTCGTCGGCCGCAGCCCATCCCATTCACACAACGCTGACATCGATTTCGGCCGTGCGTGGTGAGATCACAATTTCCGTGCGCACCTTCGCCGACGACTTCTCGGCGTCGGTTGCCGTGCTGGCCGGAAAGCAGCCGCCCAGCGATTGGTCAGTGAATGAGGTGGATGTGGCCCGCTATCTGGGGACCCACTTGCAGGTTTTCGACGCGAGCGGAAAGGCGCTGCGGTTGCGATCGTGTGGGGTGCGCCGGGAACGCGAGTTGTATTGGCTGTGCGTGCGCGTGGAAGGTGCGACCGACCTGCGAGGATTGCGCGCGGGAAACAGCATCCTGACTGAGCGGCACGCCGATCAGGTGAACATTGTCCAGGTGAACGCCGGGGGTGTTCGGAAAACCCTGCTGTTCACGAAAAACACCGCGGCGCTGGCATTGACGGGTTGATGGGAGACGTTCGCGGTTTACCGCTGAGGCTCTTCTGTGTAGAACTTGATTCGGAGGGTCCTCCTCCTTCTGGATCCCAACTCCGCTCTGCCAGACAATTGAACCGCGAAGTTCGCAAAGTTCGCAAAGTTGATTCATACCAATCCTTGGCGCACTTCACGGTTCATTCTCTTTTTGGCGTGAAGAAAGGTTCCCGAGCGGCCCTTTGGGCTGTTCAAGGCAAACTATTTACCGCAGGGTACGCGGAGGGCGCAGAGGACGGATGGGATTGAGACATCATCAAACGTATCGTGTGTCCGCGCGGTGCTCCGCCATAACCGCGACGCAATCCCCCCTGCGTCCCCTGCGTCCCCTGCGGTAAGACGTGTGTATTCAGGCTCGTCGGGATTTCTGGCGGGTAATTGTACGGGTTTTGAGAGCCTGGGGGGCCCGCTCTCCAACGCTTCCACTCACGCCCTGCTCGACGGCCCGCCCCTACGCCAGAACCCCAATTCGCCAATCAAATCCGGCTACCGGACCCCTCGGATTGCGCCGTTTTTACCAACACATTTCCCCGAAGAGCCACCGCTGATGACGTCAGTTACAGTGAGTCGAAGCGTCGTCTGGTCGCGACGATGCAGAGTGCGAACCGGCGTGAACGACTCGGAAGCCACTCGGAAGTCGAGGGCTTCCGAGTCGACGTCGAGCATTGGCTACGAAGCAGCTGGTGTCAAGCTTCCGAGTAAATGTCTACATCGCGACGGCGCGTTCAGCCTTGGTCTTGACCGCGTCGATAAAGCGACGCGCATCGGATTCCGTGAAAATGGCGTTCTGGCTGGATTTGCTGTTCATGTTCACTTTGCTGCTGTTGTTCTTGATCTCGAATCGAACGTGCCCGTTTTCAAAGCGCAGATTCTGCACGTCGGTGGCCGGCACACGCACCACGAATCCCATGGCGCCGGTGACAACCTTGGAGACGGACTTGGCAATCATCTCGCCGAGGCCGCTCTTGTCACCACTCGAATCAACGTCTTTGGTGATCTCGGCACCCACCGAATTGCGCAGGCTGTCCGACAGGTGCATGCGCACCGTGTCACCGATCAACGACAACACCAGCACGCCGTCTGTACTGACAATGCGTACGTCTCCCTTTCGAAGCACGGGGTCGCGCGCGGCCTCGTTCCCGAAAGCGATCTTGATGGATCCCGCGCTATCCTCGCTGGAGGTGTCCACCTTGGCGGTGCAACCCAGCAGCAGCATCACGATCGTGAGTGTGAACGACGAACGCTGGAAACGTGTCGGAAGGCGCATGACGATCTCGGCGAACGACTAAAACGCGAGTCCGAAGGAAATCGGAATGAACTGCGCCTTCGTGTAGCCGAAGGTGCCGGCGTTGTACGACGCGGTTCCGAGGCGTGCTTCAACGAACCCTTCGGCCGGACCCAAATGGAAGCGAAGTCCGGCACCGGCGTTCATGGTGAGCTTAGTCGCGCTCTGGCTGGCGTTATCGAGGTTGAG
>JANOKE010000966.1:0-3404 GCA_031419135.1 Gemmatimonadaceae bacterium | reverse complement strand
TCAAGCGCGAAGTGGCCATCAAAACGCTGCCACCGCATCTGGCGGCCGACCCGCAGATTCGCAGCCGCTTTCTGCGCGAAGCACGCACGGCGGCAGCGTTGTCACATCCGAATATCGTGCCCATCTATTCGGCCGCCGAGCGTGACGGCGTCGTGTATTTCTCCATGGGCTTCGTGGAAGGCGAGTCGCTGGCTGAACGGATCAGCCGACAGGGCCCCGTGCCCGCGTCGGAGCTGCCGGCCTTGCTGGATCAGTTGGCGGCAGCATTGGGTTTTGCGCATGCGCATGGTGTCGTGCATCGCGACGTGAAAGCGGAGAATGTGTTGCTCGATCGAAAAACCGGGCGCGCCATGGTAACCGATTTCGGCATTGCGCGGGTGGCGGAAACGCAACCGCTCACGGCCACGGGCACGGTGCTGGGCACGGTGCACTACATGAGCCCCGAGCAGGTCACCGGCGACGCGCTCGACGGCCGCAGTGATTTGTACTCGCTGGGTGTTCTGGCGTTTTTCGCACTCACCGGTCGGTTTCCGTTCGAGCGCAACACGGCGTCGGCGGTTGTGGTGGCGCAGGTGAATTCACCGCCACCGCGACTGCGTGACGTCCTGCCGCAGTGTCCGCCGGAGCTCGATGCACTGGTGGCGCAACTGTTGGCCAAGTCGCCCAGCGATCGCTACCCGGATGCGGAGGCGCTGCGCAAGGCACTGCGAGCGCTGTCGCTGCAGGCGTTGCCGTTGCCCGTGAAGCCCGAGCATATCACGCCGGGTGCCAGTGGCGACGCCAACGTTGTGCTGTCCAGTACCGAAGCACAGCAAGTGTGGTCGCGTGCCGCCGAGTTGCAGGCCAACACCGGCATGATCACGCCGCCGCCTGTGTTCACGCCGCGCCGTCACGAGGAATTGGCGACGCGCGGTTACGATGCGGCGCTGGTGAAGGCGTCCGCGATTGACGCCGGAATTGATGAGAAGTATGTCGCCCGCGCACTGGTGGAGAAGGCACAGGCCCAACGCGTCGCACTGGCTGACGTCACGGCGGGTGAGCTGATGCAGAAGCGGCCCAATTTCTTTCTGGGCTCGCGCACCAAGTTGGAGTACACAGCGGCGTTTGACGGGGAGCTTGGTGGCGACGATTTTGAGGAGATCGCCGACGAAGTGCGTCGCGCGCTCGGAGAAATGGTGAATGTGAGTGCGGTGGGACGGTCGCTTACGATCAATACGGCCAACGCGGCTGGACAGCAAATTGGAACGGTGCGGGCGCTGCAGCTGCACCTGGCGTCACGCAATGGTCGCACGCAAGTGCGCATTTACGAGGAGTTGACGAGTACGGCCGCGCAATGGTTCCTCGGGCTCGGGCTCGGCGCCGGATTGGGTCTCAGCGCAGTGCTTGGCGGTCTGACTGCGGCTGCCACGCACAGTCCCCCATTGGTTATCGGTGCCGTCGTGGCGTGGCTCGGTACCGTGTACAGCTCGTGCCGGGCGATCTTTGGTCGCACGGTGCGGCAACGCGACGCGCAGTTGCAGGATATTCTGCGGAGAGTGATTGGACGGGCGGAGCAGATTCTGGAGGAGAAGGAGGGACTGAAGAGGTTGGGGCGCGGATAATGCCCGACCCGACTGCGTCGCGTCGATTGCTGTACCTCACGGCACTGGGCACGATTGGTATTACCGCGCTGCTTCAGCTCTGGCGACCGTTCTTCCATCTCACCGATGACAACCTCTCGGCCTACCTGCCAACCGCGGTCGAGTTCGGACGAAAGCTGTGGTCGGGTTCGTGGCCCTTCGTTACCGACGGGAGTTTCGGCGGGAATCACCGCTTGCTTTCAGACCCGGGCATATTCGGCCTCCTCAGCCCGTGGATGTTCCTGTTCTCGTGGCTATCGCTCACTCCGTTCGACTACCTGCTGGTCGACATCGTCAGTCTGTGCAACTCGCTGGCGATCGCCCTGTCGTTCTGCGGGAGCGCACTCTGGCTGCGCAACCACTTTGGTTTCCAGACGCCCGACTGGCTGATCGTTGCGCTCAGTCTGAGTTACACGTTCACGCCTTACAATCTGCTCGTCGGAAGTTCCTGGATCGGCTTTCTGAACGCCCAGGCGGGCCTCCCTGTCGTTTTGGTGGCGTGCTTTCATCGCTCGCATACGCGAGCGGTTCTCATGCAGACGGCAGCGCTGCTGTACGCACTATTCGGCGGACACGCGCACATTTTCATCTTTCTCGCACTGTTTTCGGGCGTGCTGGCGCTCGGCGCTGCGGTGCAGACGCGAACGTGGACGCCTCTTTTGCGCGCGTGTGCGTCCGCTGCGATGGCGGCGCTTATTGCCTCTCCGGTGCTGTTCAGCACTCTGCAGGGTTTTGCCGACTCCGAACGCGCCGCCGGGGTGCAGATTGCCCAAGCAAGCGCGCGCCGCATTTCGGCACCCGTGCTGCTGATCACGATGGTGTTTGGTCCCATGGCAACACTCGCATCGCTGATGGCAGGGAAGTACAGCGATCAAGCTGCGACAACGCTGTCGATAGGCTACTCGGCGATCAATCTCCTGTTCCTGCTCGCCGTCACCCGCTTTCGCAGCAAGGTCGCTGGTTCAAACGTCATCCTCTTTTGCCTTGCGTGCGCAGTGGTGTTTGTGGTCCGGCCCGAGTGGCTGGGAAATGTCATCGCGCACATCCCGTTGCTCAAGTCCTTGCAATGGCCGTTTCGAGAGACGTGGATCATTCTGTTTTCATTGCACGTGTATGTGTTATTCAATGCGTCGGTGGTCTCGCCAATGGTTGTCCGCAGCTTGCTCGCGGCAGGAGTGCTTGTGGTGCTGGGGATTCTTCTGTCGCCTCCGCCAACATTTTATGAATTTGCCATCGATAGACGTCTCGTTGTCAATGGCGTAGCCAAAGCATACTGGGAGCGGCTTGGCAGAGACCACGGACAACGGCCGCGCGTCGTGGTGGGCATTGATCCGCACTTCATGACCATTGGACGAGACGAGATCCCGTTCGCATTGCTGGGTACGTACAGTTTCGGCGCAATGTACGGCTTCACGTCCGAAAGTGGTTACACCTTCACCGCGTCGCTGCGAGACAACGCCGCCGCTGACGCACCGCGACCGTACTATTTTTCCGGGAGCTACACGCCTGACAACGCGCGCCTCATTGCGTTGCGTCATCCGGATACCTGGCTGATCGAATTGGTGGGGATCAAGCCCGCGGAGTGGACAATCCGATCTGCTGGCCAGTTACGACGGTTCCGGTTTGACAAGGTCACTGGAACGGTGTCCGAACTTTCGCCCGAAGTGCGAAGGGACTGAGGGGTGAGCGACGGGCCGGAGGGGTGAGCAAGTACAGAGGTGAGGGTGAGCAAGTGCAGGGGTGAGGGTGGAGCGGTGAGGAGTGAGGGTAGAGCAAACCCTCTAC